>JABMQA010000551.1 GCA_013203545.1 Bacteroidota bacterium | reverse complement strand
CGTGAGAACTACGGTCGAACCCAAAAACAAAAGTTTGTGCTTTGGAGAAAAAATATCCGATCTCAAAGCTTAATTTGAGTCGTTGGGTCACCCCATATGCCAGGTGCAAGGAGGTGAAATCAAAAAATGAATAATCAATATATTCATAATCCGATTTATTACTACCCTCGCAATATGCATCAGAATAGCTGTGCTTGTATAAAGCCTGAACCTGAAGGATTTTCTTACCACCACCGCTGGCCGATCCGTCAGCAGTAATGGGATTACCCGCTGCACAACATTGGGCATACGATATTGTGTTTACTGAGCAAAAAAGAAATATTGCAAAGAGTAAGCTTACTTTTTTCATCATAAATATCTGAAATCACCGGAGCTGATGAAACGAAACATCAGGGTATGTAAATATTGATAACTATTGTATCAGTCATACTACCCTTGTCGTTTTTAGCGGTGCACTTTATGTATTTGTTTCCAAGGCAGCATTCCGATCCTGTGAAGCGTACCTGGGAGCCATCTTCGTTAAGCGGGAAAATATCTCCCAGGTCCACTTCCCATACAAATTCAATACTTCCTCCTGTCGCCTCGCAGTTGATAGTCGCCGGGTCTCCCCCACCATACTGAATATCATATTTATCAGCGGTAAGACTTACTATTTTAGGAAGTACTGTTGTAGCTTCCGGTTCCGGATTTTTATCCTTATTACATGCAATAAACGTGATAATAATTGGAACGATGAGTGCAGCAATTGTTTTGAGCTTCATTTGAGTTTTATCTAGTTAATGATCACCTTTTGTTGCGCAATAACCCTATTATTACCGGAAAGGATCAATATATAGCTGCCTTTTTCAAGAAAGGCAACATCAATACTATTCCGATGGTCTGATTTTATTGCAGAGGCAAAGACTTTCTGACCGGTCATTGAAAACATAGCCAGGTTATTCCGGGTATTTTTTAGATTGTTGGCAATTTCTATGGAAAACAGGCCATTGCTGATTGTTGGGAAAATTTTACAACTCACGGTTTCGAAAGTTGATATAACAGTTAAAGGATTCACCCATATTCCCATCATGCTCAAATATCCTTCTTCCACGTTGGTATAGTCATATGTTCTGACATACTCGCAACAAGTGCCGATCAATGTATTATAAGCGCTGTCGGGTGCGGGATACCACTCTGTATCGTGACCTACTGCAGCAATAGCGTGCATGATTTGAAACGCGTCCATAACTTCATCATCATATGTTACATCCGTAACTGATGTTACATCATCCCATACCACATTCTCAATCCCCTGCAATTCATTTACAGCGGCTTCAATTCGCAATTTGCAGAGATAGCAATTTCCGAGCGTTGGAAAATAGATGTTCATTGAGTTCTTGTTCTGTCCGAACGAACTGGTCATAACAATACCCAGTAATAAGATAATCGTAGTAATTCTAGCTTTCATATTTAAGTATTTAGATGATTGAATGCGCAAAAGTATTGTAATACGTGATGATAATACAATCCAATGCCATAGAAGATTTCGGTATGAGAACGATTTAAATCGGGAATTTTACGATAATTATCACGACAACTTCAATCAGATACCTCATTTATAAAATCTTAGAATCTCACCAATCGCATGATGCTACTGTTAAACCTTCAAAAGTATGATTGATAATAAAAACGAATAATGGATGTTGAGCGGGATTTTGGATCAATGATTACCCCAATTCACCAATTCGATGGAGTTTTTCAAGGTTTAAAATTTTTATGCCTTCATCATTAATCTCGATAATGTCATCACCTGCTAATTCTTTGAGTGTTCTAACAACACTATCCTTCGACATACCTGTAAAGTCAGCAAGATCCTGCCTGGATATTTTAATTGTCGGATTATTGAATATCTCTGTGTACATATATATCAAACCGTCAGCAACTCTGCCGGGCATATTTTTATGTGTAAGGCTGATAAATCTTTGATAATTAAAAATCCCTTTCTGACTTACATCCTTCATAAATGCATTGGCAAAATCACAATTCTCACGGATAATTTTTTTAAAAACATGGATATCAATAAAACAGACGGAAGCATTTTCGATAGCGGCCACCGAAAAATAATGTGTGCTATCGGTGTAGATTCCAGGGCTGCCAAGAAACTGGGTTGGTTTTACGAAATGCAGAAGAAGGTTCCGATTGCCGGTACCTTCAATGTACACCTTGGCCAGTCCTGATGTAAAGCTAATTACATGTGATAAAGGTGCTCCCTGTTTTACGATTATTTCACCTGATTTAAATAATACCCTCTTTTTTGTTCTTGAAACCAGGTCAAGTTCCTCCGAAGTAAGGAATTTAAACATGGACGATTTCATTGAGCAATTATGGCAGCTTGATAGAAGTTTATCAGTCATTCTTTCTCGATTTTACAGTAATTATTGTTGCGTAAACAGCGTATAAAAATAATGATTTATTGTAAGTTAAAACAGATCAAACCGACCATGTGTACAAAAAATCGAATCCAAATGTTTTCCAAAGAAAATACAAATATGTTATGCTCCAGTTAATAACTAAAAATAAATATTACATGCGTTATAATAAAAAATAGATATATTTGTTGCAGTGAAAAATACTAGCTTTTCATTTTAATATGCTAACTTAAATTAATCATTAACTAAATTTCATTAATTATGAGAAAATTTACTATTAAATTATTAATGGCATTATTGCTCGTATTCCCTTCGATGGTTGTACTTTCACAAACCTGTGAAGACTTCGACGACCTTAACGTAGGTGGTTATGTTGCAGAACAACTGGGCGGAAACTGGACCACATGGAGCGGTACTCCGGGAACAGCCGAGGATGCACTTGTGTCAGACCTTTATTCAATAAGCCCATCCAATTCAATTCTAGTGGAAGGTACTACTGACCTTGTTCAACTGATTACCGGAGCTAACATTATATCGGGTAAGTGGAGCTACAGCCTGAACATCTATGTTCCTAACGGAACAACAGGTTATTTTAACCTACAGAAAGATGTTGTTCCCGGAACTGAGTGGGGGTTCCAGGTTATGTTCGAAGATGACATGACAATGGTTGTTGATGGTGGCGCTGCCGGCGCTGCTATTATCCCGTACCTTTACGACACATGGTATCTCTGTGAATTGATTGTTGACATTGATAGCGACTGGTGCGAGTTTTATGTTGACGGCACGCTTGAACTTGGATATCAATGGACACTTGGAACATTTGGAACTGCAGGCGCCAACACCCTGGCAGGATCGAACATCTATGCCAATCCAGGTGCTTCCGGAACACCTCCTGGTGCTCATTTCGACGATATTTGTTTCATGGAAATCCTTCCTCCCGTTGGCAATTGTGAAGACTTCGACGACCTTACAGTAGGTGGTTATGTAGCCGAACAACTGGGTGGAATGTGGACAACATGGAGCGGCGCTCCCGGTGGTTCAGAAGATGCATTCGTTAGCGATGACCAGTCCGTTAGCCCGAACAATTCATTTGTTGTAAACGATGGTGGTATCGACCTCGTATTGGAACTGGCTGCAGAACCCATTGAAACCGGTGAATATCTATATTCACACTCAATTTATGTACCGTCAGGTTTTTCTGGTTATTTCAATATTCAGTCGGAACCCGCTGCAGGAGTAGATTGGGTTATCGAACTCTATTTTGACGATGGTGGCACTGGTAGCTTTGCAGGGGGAAGTACTGAAACTTTCGTTTATGATCAGGATACCTGGATTCTGGTTGAAATATATTTCGACCTGGATTCCGATCTAGCCGAGGTATATTTTGATGGTGTATTGATACTAGAGTTTGACAATGCACTTACCATTGGCGGTGTTGATTACTGGGGCGCAATTTCCGGAGGACCTCCCGGAGCTTATTTTGACGATGTCTGTTTCGAGGAAATTCTCGGCCCTGGCGATTGTGAAGGTTTTGATGAGCTGACCGTTGGCGGATATGTTGCCGAACAACTGGGTGGAATGTGGACAACATGGAGCGGCGCTCCGGGCGGTTCTGAAGATGCATTTGTTAGTGACGATTTCTCCGTTAGCCCTGACAATTCATTTATTGTAAATGACGGTGGCATTGACCTCGTATTAGAACTAGCTGACGAACCTATTGAGACCGGGGCATGGCTATACTCAAATTACATATATGTACCTACTGGTTTTTCAGGCTATTTTAATGTTCAGTCAGAACCAGCTGCTGGTGTAGATTGGGTTATTGAACTCTATTTTGACGATGGTGGCACTGGTAGCTTTGCAGGGGGAAGTACTGAAACCTTCGAATATACCCAGGATACCTGGATAATGGTTGAAATAAATTTCGACCTTGATTCGGATTTGGCCCAGGTATTTTTTGATGGTAACATGATAGTGCAGTTCGCCAATGCACTTACTATTGGCGGTATTGATTACTATGGCTCAACTTCCGGAGGAACTCCCGGTGCTTATTATGACGAAGTATGTTTTGGTGAAGGCTGGCCTTTGACAGTTGGAATAGAGGATGTGGTAGTTACCAACAGCACACAGGTGTACCCGAATCCTGCAACTGATGTCGTGTACATCAAATCAGATTTCGAAATTTCCAGCATCCGTGTTTTCAACTACGCAGGACAGTTGGTTGCTGAAGAAATGGCTAACAACAATATGTTCAGCTTCAACACCTCACAATTCGGTGCCGGATTGTATTTCTTCCAGATAGAAACCAGTGAAGGAATCATAACCAAACGAATTGTTGTTCAATAATACGAATTATCAAAAAAGATGGGATGCCATCTTTTTTGATTTTGGTTTTATATAATATGATTTGGTAAATGCTGAATCAAAAAAGCCGGTTGAAGTTTCAACCGGCTTTTGTTTTAGGTGCTGTCACGAAATAGCCTAGCCTTTTTATCCCGGTAGGGACATAAAGTGATGATAATTATTGCTTATTTTGCCCTTCTAACAAAAGTCATCAATTATGTTTTTCAATTCACTCAGATACGACGAACCGGTTTTTCGCCCACCCAGCGAAGCCTATTCGCTCATTTTACAGGTCACCATTGGCTGCTCCTGGAACAAATGTGCTTTCTGCGAAATGTACACATCCAAAAAATTCAGGGTAAGGAATGAGCATGAGGTTCTGGATGAAATCGATCAGGTAGCCGGATACAATCCTGATGTTAAAAAAGTGTTTCTGGCCGATGGAAATGCAATGGTTTTGTCCACCCTTAAAATCCTGAATATCTTAAACCATCTGAACAAGAAATTTAACCGGATTGCAAGGATTTCGGCTTATGCCATTCCAAAAGATCTTAAAAATAAAAGCGTAGAGGAGTTGAAAGCGTTGAAAGAAGCCGGACTGAAACTGCTCTATGTGGGCATCGAAACCGGCGACGATGAATTGCTTGGGTTGATCAATAAAGGCGAAACAGCGGTGTCAACTGTTGCATCCCTCCAAAAAGCAACAGAAGCCGGCATCAAACTCTCAGTGATGATCATCAACGGACTTGGAGGCAGGAAATACAGCCACCAACATGCAGTTAACTCGGCTAAAGCCATCAACGCCATCCAACCCGAATTCCTATCTACACTTGTACTGAGTTTCCCTTTTGGAATTGATCATTTTAAAAAGCGGTTCGAAGGGGATTACCAGGAGATGAATATCATGGATTTGCTGATAGAGCAACAACTATTCATCGAAAACCTTGAATTAAATGGGGCCATTTTCCGTAGCGACCATGCATCCAATTACCTGGTATTAAAAGGTATTTTAAACCGTGACAGGGAAGAACTGCTGACGCATATCGATAAAGCAATAAAATCTCCGGAACTGGCCAATTTCAGGAAGGAGTGGCAGCGGGGGTTGTAAGGAAAAAAGTTTCAGGTTGGAAGGTTGGTTGCTTAGGAGGGTTGGGGTTTTCGCTCTGCGCTCTGCGCTTCGCACCTGGCAGTTTCAGGGTGAAGAAGGTTTCAGGTTAGAAGGTTTCAGGTTAGGAAAGAGGGCAACTGAGCGAAGCCGAAGTCGGTTGGAAGGTTTCAGGTTTAAAAGGTTTCAGGTTTGAAGGTTAGAAAGT
>JABMQA010000550.1 GCA_013203545.1 Bacteroidota bacterium | reverse complement strand
ATCTATATAATTGTCGGGATTGCTTATTTCAAAAACCCTATTGTTTTTAGCATCAAGTTTTTCAGCATCAATGTTTAATATTTCTGAAGCTGCAATCAACACTTGTTTTTTTACTTCTTCACCTGCCATCTTCGAGGCATTTCCTCCCATTAATGTAACCCGGCTTGAATAAGCACCAAACCCTATAGGAGTCAGGTCGCTATCAGCAGAAACAACTGCCATATGATCCATTGTAACACCCATCGCTTCAGCAGCAGCCTGGGTCAACACTGTGTCACTACCCTGTCCGATATCAGCATCACCTACAAAAAGAATTGCTTTTGATCCGTCTTCCTGTACCTTTATTGTTGCATTTGAATGTGGAAATTTGGATCTGTAAATAGGGTAACCAGCACCCGATACAAAACCGCCACATCCTATACCTACACCACGGCCAAATGGCAATTTACCTTTTTTGTCTTCCCAACCTGATTTCTTTTTAACCAAATCGAGACATGCCTTTAACTCACATGAATGAATATCCAGATCATTGCAGGTTCTGTATTCAGGAGTCATAGCATTTTTCTTCCTGATTTCGATGTGATCCATTCCAATATCATCAGCTATCATTGATAAAAGAGATTCAAAAGCAAAACGTGGATGTGGTGTTCCGTGCCCTCTCATTGCTCCGCAGGGAGGAAGATTTGTATTAACCCTGAAACCGTCATATTTATAGTTATCAAATTTGTATAATGTTGCCAACATCGAACCGGCATAGTATGTTGATACAATACCAAAACTTGAATACGCCCCTCCTTCCAGTACCGCCTTTTGTTTTACAGCTGTAATGGTTCCATCTTTTTTGACACCAATCTTCATATCAATAAATTGCTTGTGCCGTCCGCGTCCATACAGGTACATTTCTTCACGCGTGAACCTCATTTTAACTGCTCTTCCGGCTTCTTTAGCCAGAAATATCGATAAAACCTCAAGTATATTGGTTGCAGCTTTGGCTCCAAATCCACCCCCACAATTTGTCATTATAACCCTGATATTCCCAAGCGGTAAATCCAAAATTCTTGATAGCTGATTATGCACATAATGAACAACCTGTGTGGAAGTATGCAAGGTAACCCTGTTGTTTCTGTCCCATTCTGCTACTACACAATGCGGTTCCATAGGGTTTTGATATATTCGGTTTCCTACGAATCTTTCTTCCCTGATGTGATCTGCTTCTGCAAATCCTTTTTCAATATCTCCAAAATGATGGTCAACTCTTGTATTAATATTGTTTTTATATTTATCATCAAACAATCTTGGAGCTCCATCTTTCATAGCTTCTTCAGGGTCAAATACAGCAGGCAGTTCTTCATATTTAACGTCAATAAGCCTGATAGCTTCGTAACAAGTCGCCTCATCTATTGCTGCAACAGCTGCAACAACATCGCCCACATATCTCACTTTGTTTTTTGCCAATACGTTTTCATCATATCGAGGCGGAGAAGTGCCATACGTTACATCCGGTACATCTTTCCCTGTAAGAACAACTTTTACTCCCGGAAGTGCTTTTGCTTTTGAAGCATCAATGGAAATTATATTTGCGTGAGCAACAGGGCTTAGTAATAATTTTCCAAATATCATGTTGGGAACAACAATATCATCAGTGTAAATTGCTCGTCCGGTTGCCTTGTCAGGTGCATCAACCTTTGGAAGTCGTTTCCCAACAACCGATAAGTTCATTGCCGATTTCTGCGGTGCATATTCAATCTCCTCAGGAGTTTTCCCGTTAAGATAATCTCTTGCTGTTTCAACTGCTTCTACAATTTTAGTATATCCTGTGCACCTGCAAAGATTTCCACTTAGTTTGACTTTTATTTCTTCATAGGTCGGATTTGGATTTTCATCGAGTATTGATTTGGTTCTTAGAACCATGCCAGGCGTACAATATCCACATTGAATGGCTCCTTTTTCAATAAATGCCCTCTGAATAGGATGAAGCTCATTTCCATTTGCAACTCCTTCAATTGTGGTAATACTTTTCCCATCTGTTTCGATTGCAAGAACAATACATGAGTTTACAACTTTTCCATCCAGAATAACTGTACAAGCACCGCAATCCCCAACACCACAACCTTTTTTGGTTCCTGTCAAACGAAGGTCATTGCGAAGCAAATCAATAAGAGTGGTATTGGGTTTTACAGCAACTTCATAATCGTTGCCATTGACTTTTATATTAATTAAATGTTTCATCTTAATATCACCCTTTTAGTTTGTAGCTCTATTAGCTGCATTTTTAATTGTTCGTTTAACAAGAACTTTTACCAATTGCTTTCGGTAATTGGCTGAACCTCTAATATCGCTTAAAGGATCTGAATCAGCAACGGCAGCATCTCCAGCCTTGTTTAAAAGTTCTGAATCATGGATTAGTTCATGAATTTTTGCACCTATTAAAATTTTAGAGGCTGACTCACTAATAAATGGAGTTGGGGCTACAGCACCAATTACAATTTTTGCGCCTGCACAAACACCATTGTTTATGGTTATTAATGCAACTGCAGAAGCAACAGATATTGAAGCAGCGCTTCTTAATCCAAATTTTTCAATACTTATTCCGGTCCCTGCTTTTAGTTTAGGTACTTTTATTCTGGTAAGTATTTCTCCCTTTTTTATAGCAGTCTTTCGATGAAATACAAAGAAATCTTTAACAGAAATCTCCCGGCTCCCATTGATATCGGTTAATTCCAAAATACAGTCGGAAGCCAAAAGAACGGGACCTGTATCACAACAAGAAGCTCCGGTACAAATGTTTCCACCTACTGTTGCGGCATTTCTTACCTGTTCGGTTCCAACATTGGACGATGCTTCAGATAATGCGCTGTAATTTTGTTTTAGTAAAACCGAATTTGCAATTGAGCTATGTGTAACTCCAGCTCCAATTATTATATAATCCCCGGCATCTTCAATCTGTTTCAATTCATTAATATCAACAAGCGAAATAATATCTTCGTGATGCCTGAGTCCCATTTTCATTTCAACCAATAAGTCGGTTCCTCCGGCAATTAAAGCACCATCTCTACTTTTTTGCAGCATTTCGCAGGCTTCGGTAAGTGATTTTGGCCTTAAGTAATTAAAGTCTTTAAGATACATATATTGATCTGATTTTTATGATTTTACTATATCCTTATCTGGTGAATTTTTACTTTTGATCAGTTCAGCTACTATACTTATTGCAATTTCGTGATGGTCTTCAGCATGAATGTCAACTCCAATTGGCATTCTAACTTTATCCAATTGTTCTTTTGAAGCAATGCCGGAAGATATCATTTTCTT
>JABMQA010000549.1 GCA_013203545.1 Bacteroidota bacterium | reverse complement strand
GCGTACATAGATCAATCTTGAATAGCAGGTAATTATGCGAAAATTTGAATACAACCAGCCAGCCATCAGTACCGCCGTTTACTATTTCATTTTTGGGTTTCTCTGGATATTGTTATCCGACAGAATCCTGCACCATTTGTCCCCCGATATTCAGTTTGAGCAGCAATTTCAAACCTACAAGGGGTGGCTCTTCATTGCGATTACTACGGTTTTAATTTATTACATTGTAAAACAAAAGCTCGAAAGTTCAGCGAACAGGTATCGCCAATTGTTTGAGACCAACCCGGTGCCATTAATCGTTTTCGATTTGGTCGATCACACCTTTTACGATGTAAATCAAGCTGCAGAAAAATTGCTGGGGTATCCGGGAGATGAATTTCTATTACTGAATATCCGGGATATTCGCCCTGACCTGGGATTATATACCGATAAAGAACTAAAGGTACAATTGGTTAAAGAGTTGTCGCAGACACTTGAAGTTGTACTTGTAAAAAAGTCACGCGCTGCGATACAGGTTGAGATAAAATCAGATCAAATTGATTTTGAAGGTAAAATGGCTGTGTTATTGGCGCTAAATGATATAACCGCCCTCAGGGAAGCCGAAAAAAAAGTGTTGCAATCCATTATCGAGGGTGAGGACAATGAAAGAAGGCGTGTTTCCAAGGAGCTTCACGATAGCCTGGGGCAAAACCTGACCGCAGCCAGTCTTAATTTCAATACCATAAATGAATCCATAGAAAAACTGGGTGGTAATTGCCTGGAAAAATTTGAAACAGGCATGTCGTTTTTAAAAATTGCTATCGAAGAAAGCAGAAATATTGCCCATAACCTGATGCCTAAAGCCATTGAAGATTTTGGGCTCATCCCATCGCTGAACTCCCTTTTCGAGAAGATTCAATCTTCAACGGGGATTTCCATTCACCTTTACGAAACATTAAATGAACGGCGATTGAATAAACAGGTTGAACTAAACCTGTTTCGCATTACGCAGGAGGCCATTAATAATGTAATCAGGCATGCCAACGCAAATGAAATTTTTATTCAACTCATTAAGCATAAGAATGAAATAATTTATACCTTTGAAGACAATGGACAGGGCTTTGATACCAATGCCATTAAACCCGGCGAAAGAGGCATGGGCCTTAAAAATATTTTCAACCGTGTAAAAACAATGTCGGGAAGGGCTGAAATCGACAGCCGTTTAGGAAAAGGGACTTCGCTGACAATTGAAATACCAATATAAAAATGAACACTTCCGGTAACATACTGGTGCTTTTGGTTGATGATCATAAAATAGTACGCGATGGTATAATTTCAATGTTGCAGGATGAAAAAAACATCCAAATAATTGCCGAAGCAGAAAATGGAATTGATGCCCTTGATAAAACCGAAAAGTATAAGCCCGACCTTATTATTATGGACTTAAACATGCCCATTATGGATGGGATTGCATGTACACAAAAAATCACTACCAGTTTTCCTGACATCAAGGTTTTGGCTTTAACCATGCTGGACGAACATGAACACATTAAAAATATGATTGCCGCCGGAGCAGGGGGCTACATCTTGAAAAATTCCGGTAAGGATGAGTTGGTTCATGCAATTTTATCCATTCATGCAGGCGGGAATTATTTTAGCGAGGAGGTGAAAAATTCCCTTATTTCCAATATGATCAGGAAAAGATCCCAAACCGGAAAAATAACCGGTGAACCTATACCTCTCACCGGGCGTGAAATGGATGTGCTTCGGCTAATTGTACAGGAATTTACCAACAATGAAATCGCTGAGAAGCTGTTTATCAGCGTCAGAACCGTTGATGCACACCGTAGGAACCTGCTCGAAAAAACCGGCGCACGAAATACGGCCGGTTTGGTTAGATATGCCATCGAAAATAAACTGGAATCAGATTCCGAATGAACACAGTACCGGATTTTATCCACCAACTTTTTTTCCATTTCACAAAGCCAAATTAGGTGTTTTTACCTATTAAAAATGTGGGATTTTACGCATCAACAGTCACATTTACTGGACTACATTTGCTAAGACATTAATCATTTTGAAAAACTTACAGATAGTTTAAATGGACATTGTTGTCATCGGAAAGAACCAATCAATCAACAAGGCATTGTGCGAAATGCTTAAGGATGAAATGGGAATGAATACGCATATCGTATCATCCAGTAAAGTTTTCGATGATAAGGATTACAGGTTGATGTGTACGGCAGCCATTATTATTGTTGATCTCGATTCAGTTGAAACCAATAGCAGGGTTCTGATAAGCGAGATTCATGAACTCTTCCCGGACGTTAAAATTATTGCACTTCATATCTACACCAGTAAGGTACTGATTGATCCGATTATCGCAGCCGGCGCTTCTGCTTACTTGTTGATAGATACTAGTAGGAAAGAATTGGTTATGGCCGTGCAAAAGATAACAAATGGTGAGAAATTCATCTCATACGAAGTTGGATAATTGACTATCAATCCCCGCCATGAAGGACGGGGCAAGTAAAATCTGATTTAAGATTTTAGAAAGTTTCTTACGGACTCAAATACAAAGAACTAATTAGGTATATACACCTAATATGAATTAAGCTTTTTACGGTTGTAACAATAATAATTCCCGATCTAATTTTGCATCCTTTAATTGAAGTTAATGGACGGAACTGATCAAATATCACGGGATAAAAAAGTATTGATCATCGATGATGATCAGTTCAGTGTTTTGCTTACAAAGCTTAAACTGAAAAAGTATATTAATGATGAAAATATTACATCCTGTAATGGTGTAAATGTTGCTATTGAATTTCTTGAAGCACAGATATCTGAAAAAACTGCGATGATTCCTGATCTAATACTGCTGGAAACAATGATCGATGATACGCAGGGCTGGGAGTTTATTACCTATTTTGATGAAATTGTTGAGCGGTCCGAAAAACTTATAAAACTTGTAATCCTCACTTCATCGCAGTTTTTTTCAGATTATCGAAGATCTTCACAAATGGAAAATGTATCTGGTTATTTGATCAAACCATTGCAGACACAACTTTTGCCTGATATTTTTTCCATGTCGGAAAACCGAAAGGTGGTTGATGAAAATATTTTGTTTAATTCGATAATTGTTTAAGTTTAATAATTGTGTTTTTGGGTATTCTTTTATATGACTGGGTTTTTAGGTTAAATGATACCGGGGTGTGATCTGCCAGAAAAGGCTAAATGTGTGGTTTGAAAATTAACTTGTAACTGTTTTTTTTCAACTTGTAATTCTCTCGGCAGAAACGGAAAGTTTCAATAGGATTTTTTGGGTTTAAATCCGACAATGATGATAGAGGGGAAGAATGGAATTACCGGTATTTATGGGCTGTCATAAATTTGACAGCCCTTTTTTTTATTTTTGCCGAAATTTATTAATGTAAAAATTCAATAAAATGAAAAAAATTCAATTGCCGGTAGTTACCCTGATAGCTGCCATATTTTTTTTGCAGGCTGCTTTTGCACAGAAAGAAAGTGAAAACAAAGATGAAAGCGAAGGGTTTATCTTTACCGATGAGATAAGGTTAAATTGCACACCCGTAAAAAACCAGTATCGGTCGGGCACCTGCTGGAGTTACTCGGGCTTGGCGCTTTTGGAATCTGAATTATTAAATGCAGGCAAAGGTGAATATGATCTGTCAGAAGCCTTTATCATCCGCACAGCCTATTCGGATAGGGCAACCAAATATGTCCGGTTTCATGGAAGCCTCAACTTTGGAGGGGGCGGGGCTTTTCACGATGTAACAGAAATGATTAAAGAATATGGAATTGTCCCGGAGGAGGTGTATCCTGGAAATGTTATAGGCGAGGATTTGTTTGTTCACGGAGAGATGGACAATGTTTTTGCCGCTTATGTTGATGGTGTTATCGAAAATAAAAACAAGAAACTTACCCCGGTCTGGCACGATGGCTTTGAAGGATTACTGGATGTTTATATTGGTGAATATCCTGAAACCTTTATTTACAATGGCATTGAATATACACCCAAATCGTTTGCTGATGAATTGGGCTTAAATATAGATGATTATGTTGAATTCGGTTCTTTTACGCATCACCCATTTTATGAAACGTTTATTCTTGAGGTACCCGACAATTGGCTGCTTCACGAAATTTACAACGTGCCTTTGGACGAAATGATGGAGATTATCGACAACTCGCTCATAGAGGGCCACACCATTGCCTGGGGTGCCGATGTTAGTGAAAAGGGATTTTCATGGAGCAATGGCGTAGCCATAGTGCCGGATGAAGAAAAACCGGATTTGGCCGGAACTGAAAAAGAGAAATGGGAATCGCTTACCAGCAAAGAAAAAAGCAAAATGCTTTATAGCTTTGACGGGCCGGTGAAAGAAAAGGTCATCACACAGGATATGCGCCAGGAAGCCTTCGATAATTATACCACTACCGACGACCATGGACTGGAAATTGTCGGCATTGCAAGAGATCAAAATGGTGGCAAGTATTACATTATTAAAAACTCTTGGGGTGCAGAAGGCCATAAATACGACGGTTTTTTCTATGCATCAGAATCCTTTGTGAAATATAAAACCATGGATATTGGGGTGAATAAAAACACCATCCCGAGAAATATCAGGAAAAAGCTTGATTTGTAATTTGTAGAAAACACATAAAATAATTCGCTGCGACCGCCGTTTATCACGTGGTTTTAACTTGGATTATGTTTATAAGTTATTGATAATTTTTAATGACCGTCAGGAAACAGGCATTAAAATGATTTAGCTTTGTACGTTGTTATAATCAGGCAATAAATTTAAAATATTCGTAATATGTTGAACAACATTCGAAAAGACCACAGTTTTTATTGGGCTTTGGTAATTCTTGCTGTAATAGCTTTTACAGGGGTTACCGGCTGTAAAAGTCAGAAGAAAATTGAAGCCCAGAAAGCTGCCCAGGAACGGACAGACAAAATTGACCAGGCTAAAATGGACTTGATAAACCTGATCAATCAACAGGATAATTTGACCACAGCAGAAATGGAAGATTTGGTTTCAGAGATCAGGGGAATGAACCTGGATGATGTGGAACTGAATGCACTGCTGGAAGAGTCGGAAAATATTATCCGCGCAAAGCGGGAAGAACAGCAACGTATTGAAGCTGAAAAAAGGCGACAGGAGGAGGAGCTGCAAAGATTTGAAGAAAATAGGTTTAATAAGATAGAGGATTATTTTGAAGCCATTGCATCTTCCAAATCCATGGAAATGGCCAATACCAGGGTAAATGAAGCGCTGAAGTTTTTCGCCTCACCACAGGTACCGGTCCTGATCATTACGTTCATGGAGGGTGATTTTAAGGATTATGATAAGCCGACAACCATTCGGAAATATCTTGAATATCTCAAGGATCAGGGTAAAAACCGGAACAAAATCTATAATGTTCAGTTTGATTCGCATGGCAAAATTATCGAGTTGGAATTAATAAAAATGTAAAGACATGAAAAACCAAAGCATTATCTATTTATTCCTGTTACTATTTTCGATGAGCATTTCAGGCCTGGCACAGGATAATATCAGCCCACAAAGAAAAATGGCAATCGATAGCCTTGCCCTGGAAAAAGTGAGGGATCTAAGTAAATATATCAGCATTATCGGTAGTAAGGAAACAGCCTGGTCCGAGGCAAACCGGGTGATCGAGCGAACCCTTGAGCTTTTCTCTGAAGGGGCACAAATGGGTGTTTCAACCATTAATCAGCCCAAGGTAAAATATTATGACATCCGTACCTATCTCGAAAGGCTTATGGCCCTGAATTATGATAAGGTTAAAATTGAATGGTTTAACATTGAGTACATGAGCGACCTGGAAAGGATGCCTGATGGAAGATATGTGGGCGTAATTACCATTTATCAACGGTTTGAAGGAAGTTCTGGTGATAAAATGAAGTACATGGATACCACCAAGAAGGATATAACGGTATATGTTGAACGTAAGCAAACCCAGATTGGTGGCAGGTTGATTGGGTTCTGGGATGTGCTGTTGGGTGATGTAAGAGTAATTGAAACCAAACCGTAACCAGTAATTTGAGGAACGAAAATATATTTTATCTTCTGACCCATTCGCTCCGGATGGGTTCGTTTTATTATCATTGCGAAATTCAAAACTCAAAATTGTCCATGTAAAAATGTACCCCGTACAATTAATTCAATCCTGATCAAAGTTATGCGTAAGTACATATCACTGTTTTTGTGGAGTCTCCTTTTTCCGTTTTCAATGGATGGGCAAAATTGGAATCTTATTAATTCGGAACAAACTTCCTATGAAAGGGAGGAGAAATCGTTTTATGCTGAAACCAAACAGGTGAACCAGTTTATACGGCGCTTTAATGCCGAAGAAAATGTTTTAGGGATCAGGCTTTCTTCAAACGATTCGTTGTACCACAGTTCACAATTGAGGAAAAACTACATCAATATGCTTTTCGACAACCAGAATACCAGCATTAGTGACATGTTGAAGAGCGCTTTTATCAATGATGTTACCCAGGATGCCAATCCCAAATTTCTCGATTTTCATGGAGGTGAATGGTTTGGTGAAACATTTGTAAAATTCGACCGTGGAAGCCAGGAGGTTTTTATCACCCTTTTTATGGAACTTGTTAAGGAAAACCTGGGATCGAAATGGGTAGTTGGGGATATTTACTATAATCCTTACGAAGATCTTTATGGCCGTGATGCTGGCTCCGGTTCCAGATTTTTACATCCACTGAGCCATGAACTGGATTTTATGAACCTCGACAGGGTTTTTAAATCCGGGAACCATACCGGTGATTATTTTTACCAGGGCTTTCATCCTGACAAACTCTCCATATTCATGTATGAATTGCGAAACAATACGCTTCAATTTAATTATGTCTCCGGCGTAAAATTCCACTTTTTTCAAATTGATGGCTGGTATTTTGAAATTACGGAATTTAACAGGCCTGGTCTCAACAGGGGCTGGCTGATTTCCAATTTGATAAAACTTGAAGATGGACAAAAACAAAAACTGATCAATTTTATATATCACAGGGATTAGTAATTTTGCCACATATGGACCGGTATTCTGTAGCACTGCTTTTATTTTTTAAGCGTATCAAAAAGTTGATTGCTGATCATATCATTCAGCAAAAATGGCTGGTTTTGCCCGTGTTGTTTACCATGGCATTAAATCCCCTGCATTCTCAAAACAGCCTTAATGGTGATGAGATTGAACAGTATCGTAAGCAGGCGCAACAGTTGGTTTCTTTCCTTGAATTTACTTTTAATACCATTGGTGACAGGGAGGTGTCAGTTAATGAAAAGGATATCATCATTAACGAAAGTTACGCCAAAATATTCGACAACGAGAAGGTGCAAATAGAGGATGACCTGGATGAAAACCGCCAGGTCCCGATCAATAAAAATGTTCAGGGCTACATGAAGGACATCGATTTTTTCTTTCATGAAGTCAGCTTTAAATT
>JABMQA010000548.1 GCA_013203545.1 Bacteroidota bacterium | reverse complement strand
TGATTTTTGAAAATTCCTCTTTTATGGTCATTCTTTTATCTCCGGCAAAAACGCTTGATGTTAACATCACGCCACAGACTGAAAATTTTTCTCAACCCATGTTTCTCAACGAAGCTTCCGAATTGGTTGAGGTTCTCAGGAAATATTCACCCACACGGCTTCAAAAACTGATGCATATTAATCCAAAACTGGCAGATCTGAATGTGAAAAGATATTTCGACTGGCACCTGCCATTTACTGCAGAAAATGCAAAACAGGCGTTGCTGGTTTTTAAGGGAGAGGTTTACAACGGGTTAAAAGCAGATTTGCTTACACCGGAAGATCTTGATTGGGCGCAGGGTCATCTCAGGATATTATCAGGTTTGTATGGCATACTGCGGCCACTCGACCTCATACAGCCCTACCGCCTCGAAATGGGAACCCGGTTAAAGGTGAAGCGAAATAAAGATTTATATGCTTTCTGGGGTAACAAAATCACAGAATCTATCAACGTGCTTAATGTGGATTCCCGGCAGGATTACCTCATCAACCTGGCATCCAACGAATATTTCGATGCGTTGGACCCCAAAATGATCAACGCTGAAGTAATTACGCCAACATTTAAAGATTTTCACAACGGCCAATACAAGTTCATGACAGTATATGGCAAAAAAGCTCGTGGCATGATGACGCGCTACATTATACAAAACAGGATTGAGGATGTGGAACAATTGAAGCTTTTCGATGAAGAGGGCTATTACTACAACGATCACTTGAGCAATGGTAATCATTGGGTTTTTACGCGGGGATAGGCCTTTTATACATCGAAGGTGTTTTAAATGTGATTATCATTCAGTATCCTACAATCTATGGTAATATTTAGAACTTAGATTTTGCCTAACCAATATTTTAAAATCTGTCACTTTTTTGGAACGGCTACGGGACGGCATCCCTTACGGAGATATTTCCAATACATTGACTCTGACAGGTCTGGCGACTCTGTCAGGTCAAGTTGAGGAAACTGACCTGTCAGGGTTCGACGAAGGAGAACCTGACAGAGTCAACACCTGGAAAGAAATAATCCTGGTACGATGAAACCTGCCTTACAGGGATGCCATCCCTCGGTATGTTGGCACCATTTGGCCCGAAAGATTTATGAATGGGGAACTAAATCAGACTAATCAACGAGGCATCAAAAACCCCATTGGTCCGGTCGATAAAATCCAATATTTCATCCCGGCCTAATCCTGTATTGGATGAGGTCACAAAACAAGGGGGGAGTTCCTCCCACGATTCAAGCAGTTCGTTTTTATAATGGGCCAGGTTTTGTTCGGCTTCAGCAGGTTTGAGCTTGTCGTGTTTTGTGAACACCAGGGCAACCGGCATACCTGAAGCACCAAAATTATCGATTACCTCCCTGTCGATCTTTTGTGGCGGTATCCTCAAATCAATCAGTACAAAAGTACAAAGCAGGTTTTTTCTGTTGCCAAGGTAAGCATCTATCATCTTTCTCCAGGCCTCACGGCTCTTTTTGGATATTTTGGCGTAGCCATATCCAGGAAGGTCCACAAGGTACCAGGTTTCGTTGATCAGGAAATGGTTGATCAGTTGCGTTTTGCCAGGCGAAACCGAAATCTTTGCCAGTTTATTCCGGTTACAAAGCATATTGATCAGCGACGATTTCCCCACATTCGACCGCCCGATAAATGCATATTCAGGCAATGTGGCCGGCGGACACTTCCTGTAATCGGTGTTGCTGATGATGAACTTTGCTTCCTTAATGACCATGACGGAATGATGTATTTGTGTGGTTGAATGAATTATTTGATAGAATTCGTATTTAGCTAATCCCCCTGTATCCCCCTTTTCAAAAAGGGGGACGAAACCAGAACTCTCCTCCAGTCCTTATCAAAAAAGGGGGACGAAACCAAACCTTTCCTCCAGTCCTTTTCAAAAAAGGGGGACGAAACCAGAATTTCTCAGCGACCCCTACCAAAACTGGGACGAGGTTAGAATTTCACTATATCTCCCTTTTAAATAAAACTTTACTTTTTAATATTCGTCAGGTGCCTGTCCCTTTTCTCCGTAAAAATATCGGAAATTCTGATCATGATACCTGTTTCCTCCACATCACCAAAACCTTTGTTCACCGCTGTTCCAAAGGTTTTCATGGTTGAGGAAAGGTTCATATAGGCATTTACCAGAGGCGGAATGGACTCATTTCTACCCCTTACCAGGTGTTGCAGTGCTTTATAGTTCTCATCGTAACTGGCACCTGCAAAAATCCTGGCAAATACCTCATTTATATTTTGCAGTTTTACCGGTGAATGGGGATAAACAAGCTTTTCAGGGTCCGGGAAAAAAGTATTGAGGAAATACATGATGGCTTCGCGCACAAGCAGGTCGGTGTGGGTGTACATGGTGATCTTGCCAAAGAAATATTCTACATCAGGATTTTCGATGGCAATGGCTCCGAGGCCGTCCCATAGATTATCGAGTGAATAGATGCCTTTCCTTGCTTTTTTGGCAGGTTGGTATTCGGGTTGTACAAACGACCGGCCCAGTTCGATGGTCGAAGGCATGTAATCGTTGATAAATTGCCTGGAATAATGAAACAGTTTGGATGTGGGCGTCTTTACCTCTCCGTTGTCATCAATTTCAAGATTTTTGCAGTGAATAAAGCGGTAGCCCCCAACAATCTCTTTATCCTCGGGGTTCCATACAAGCAATTGCTGAAAAGGATTCTTGCCCTCATCATAACTATCAATATCCGCACTTTTACCGGTACCTCCACCCGAATCCCTGAAGGTGATTTCACGAAGCCGCCCCAATTCCCGCATTACATTGGGTGAGTTGTTGGCGTCGATGATGAAAATTTTATTTTTCCCAAAATTTGTGTACCTGACAAACCTTTCACTGTTCATCTCTTCAAGGAGCAATGCCCTGTCAACTTTTGGGATGATTTTTTCCATCTTAGTTCTATTTTAGTGTAAAATAATTTGTATCAAACAGTTTATTCAATGGTTTTTTCTTCGCCGCGGCCTAATGCATAGACCTGTTCTTTTAAAATTCCGGCCCATTCACGATCTGTATGCCTTTTGTCAAACACCTGATATGGTATCGGATTTCCAAAGGTAATCTTAATTATTTTATCCTTTTGCATAAACATTTCATCCACCAGGTAAAGCATCTCAATGTTTGCTTTGATCCCCAACGATTTACGGATATTTGCCAGATTGTAAAAGAAGTTTGAATTTTTTCCACCGATGTGTACGGGTATTATGTCCCGTTTAAAACCCTTGGCCTTGGATACAACCGTCTTTTTCCATTCCAGGTCAATGATCTGTCCCTTTTGTTTTCGCGATACCAACCCGGCAGGGAAATACAGCATTAGCAGATCCGATTCGAAGGTACGGTTAAATATCCTGATATTTTCGGCGTTACTGCCGTGCTTGTTGATTGGGATGAACAACTCCTTTAAATTTGGGAGGTTCATCAGGAGATCGTTAACCGGGAATAAAAAGTCTTTTCTCACTTTTCCCACTTCCCGCATCAGCGCCATCCCGTCCAGGCCTCCCAACGGATGATTGGAAACAATGATCATCCTTCCTTTGCGGGGTAAATTTTCAAGCCCTGCGGTTTCAATAATAACACCAAATTCATTTAAAATGGAGTCGATAAAGTCCAGGCCAAACTTATTACGGTGTTTGTATATGGCGGCATTTAACTCATCCTGGTGGATAACGCGTTTTAAATACGAAAGTATAAACCCGGGCAGTAATTTTATTAAGCGCGGATTTTTATCGGAAATGACTTTTTTCAAATTGATAAAATCTTTCCCAATTTCCACTTTGTGGTCACCTGCTATTTGATTTTCCATGTTTTATTTTTGCTGAACCAATTTGCAAATTTACCAATACAATAATACAGGTGGTAAAAGTATAATTTTTTAGTAACTGTTTTTGAAGTTTTGAGTGCCTGGAGTGCATAAAGTGAGCTAAAGTGCCTAAAGTGCCTAAAGTGCCTAAAGT
>JABMQA010000547.1 GCA_013203545.1 Bacteroidota bacterium | reverse complement strand
CATCTATATCTCCCGTTAACGATTCAGCAAGGTCATGAACAAGTGCAAGTTTCATTGCGTGTTCAACATTAACTTTTGTAATTTTAAGTTCATTCGCAACCAAGAACGCCATGAGTGATAATCGCCATGAATGTTCCGCTGATGATTCTGAATGATTTTTAAGCACACCAAAGGGATTAGCATCAAGGAAACGAATATCAGGACAATGAAAAATAAATACCTGAAAATTATATTCTCTTCAAGCAGAGGGAAAAGGCTCACCTGGCTTGTATTGGCTGTAGTTGTTCTTATTGCACTGTTGTATCTTTGATCATGCTTTTTATTAGGAAGCGGATAAAACAGAATAAGCGAAAAACCGTTGTCTTAAAATGAATTTCAGAAAATTCAGATATGAGGACGCCGGGTTTTGCTTCGAAACCCGGTGTGCTGCATTTATTAAGGCCTTTAATAAGGAACTTACCCCTGATGTTATTAAAGCCTGCCTGAGCGTTTATTCCGCTGCCGATTACATTGCCATGTCAAACAATGATGAAGTGTTTATTGCTGAAAACCATTGGGGCAGAATAGGATTTTTTACTATCCAAAGGTTTGACTATATCTCTGCTGAAATACCTTTGATTTATTTCTCATTAAATGCTGTGAGGAAAGGATACGGAAAGCAGGCAATGGCTTTTGCCGAAGATTGGATTAGAAAAAACTGGCCCGAAGTCGAAAAAATCATGGCACAAACCATTATTCCAAAATACAACAGCGGCTTTTACAGGAAGTTGGGCTATGGTGAACAAGGTTTTACTATCAATCAATTTGGCGATAAAAGAGTTAGGGCTATGGTGTTGGAGAAGGTTTTAGGGTAGATACAATTTATTGCCCCACAAAACTTTTGGCAGGCTCATGGTATTTTCAGTATTCTTATGAAAAAAGCTTGAAATATTCATCCAAAAAACACTTTTCCATATTTTTTTTCTTCATTTTAAAGTAATTACGCCCGTGCCATATGGCTGACCGTTGAATTATTCATCACCTGTTGAATAAATATACATAGTCCTCTGTATGCTGTAATGGTAGGGCGTACAGGCCATGAAACATTATTAGTGTTTAATAAATCAACACAACTCATCTGATAAACCCGAAACCATATTTTAGGTAAAGCGTTGAATATGAATGTGAAAGATTGATAATTTGACTTTGGTATCATAATTGACCAGCCACTAAAAGTAAAAACTTAGTGGGTATGAAACCTTTCTCAATAACAATTATAAATCCTAAAGTCATGAAAAAAACTATTTTTCTCATCGCTGGTGTTTTACTCATTTTCGCAAGCTATGCAACCGATCGGGAACTGCCTGATAAAGAAAACACCCTCCTGGAGAATCCGGTAAGCCTACTTTGTTCTCCCGATATGTATGACCTGGCCGTGCAATGGGTGGGCGATTTTTGTAAAATGCATCCCGGTGTCACAATTAATATAATTAATGTCAATCCCGGCGAAATATCGGGTATGTTGGAAAACGGAGCTGAAATGGGTATCATTTCAAAAGGGAATGAACTTTCGCTTAGGAACAATTCATTATGGAAATTGGTAATTGGCAGGGATGTTATTGTACCGGTTATGAACGCGGAAAATCCATTTATCGCTCAAATCGATCAGAAAGGAATGTCACCGGAACAGATGGCAAGCCTGATCAACAATCCACACCCGCAAGGTTGGGGATCGTATGTGGGGGGTGCCGGGAATACCCCTGTAAACTATTATGTGATCAATGATGAAAAAATACGGTCGGGTGTGGCAGAATTTATTCAATCGGATCAGGGGATTGTTAAAGGCCATGATGTGGATAACGGGAAAGAACTGGTACAAGCCGTCCAAAGTGACAGGTATGGATTGGGATTTTGCAAACTGGCGGATATTATCAACCCGGCTAACCTTGACCTGATTGATGGGATCAGGATACTTCCTATCGATAAAAATGGGAACGGACAGCTTGATTACTTCGAAGCAATTTATAATAACCTTGCTGATTTCTCACGGGGAGTGTGGATTGGGAAATACCCAAAACCACTGATCAATAATATATATTTTGTGGCCAATGCTACACCACAAAATGAAACAGAAGTGGCATTCCTTTCATGGGTCATCACTGACGGGCAAAAAATTCTTGAATCATATGGCTTCAGCGAGTTGGTAAATAGTGAAAAGCAATCCAAACTTGATAAGTTCATCCAGCCCGGCATCTTTTCAGAAACCGGGAGTCAACAGTACGCTTTTATAAAAACCGCACTGTTAATATTTCTAATTCTGATTGTGGGTGGAGCCATTGTTAATATCATTTTCAGGATCAGGGGAAGAAAAGCAAAAGTGATACACAAAAGTCCCTCCAATCATATGGAAATGATAAACGAGACCTCCATGAATTTACCAACCGGGCTCTACTATGACAAAACACATACCTGGGCATTCATGGAACAGGACGGTACAGTAAAAGTAGGTATCGACGATTTTATCCAGCACGTTACAGGTACCTATACGAAGGTTATAATGAAAAAACCCGGTGAGAAGATCAACAAGAAGGAGCAGATTTTATCATTAAAACAGAATGGCAAACAACTGGAAATTTGTTCACCTGTTTCGGGTACGATAAAACAAATCAACACATCGCTGCTCAAGGATCCATCCCTGATCAACACCTCACCCTATTCCGAAGGTTGGTTGTACAGTATAGAACCATCCAACTGGATGCGTGAAATTCAATTCCTGAGAATGGCGCACAATCACAGGGAATGGTTACGATGGGAATTTATAAGATTAAAGGATTTTCTTGCCGCAATTGCAAATGGCAAGGCATACGGGTCCTTACAGTTCGCCTATCAGGAAGGTGGCGAACTTAAAAACCATGTATTGCAGGATATGGGCCCGGAAATATGGGAAGATTTTCAAAAGAATTTTATCGATACATCAGAATTGAAATGAGTGTGCTAAACACTATCTCTAACAAATAAAAAAAAGCAGTTATGAAGATAGACCGTAGAAACTTTTTCAGGGTAGTCGGTGTGACCGGCGCTACAATGACCCTGGGTAAAGAAATTTTTGCTGAACCTAAAAATGCTAATGAGCCGGAACCTTACGGAATTCTTTTCGACTCGTTCCTGTGCGGGGGCTGTCAGACATGTGAATATACCTGTGCTGAAATCCATAATTTACCGGAGCCGGTTGATGCACCGGAAATAGGGGTAACCCGCAAAATCAATGAAACGAGACGCACCGTGGTGAATGCTTATGAAACTTCCGAAGGCGAAGTTGATGTGAAACGCCAATGCATGCATTGCAATGAACCGGCCTGTGTGTCAGCATGCCTGACGCAGGCCATGTTTAAGACCAAAGAAGGCCCGGTAATCTGGCGGGAAGACAAATGCATGGGGTGCAGGTATTGTATGATTTCCTGTCCGTTTGATATTCCTAAGTTCGAGTACAACAGTCCGAACCCGAAAATTACAAAGTGTGATATGTGTTATGACCGGATTCAGGAGGGTAAAATTCCGGCATGTGTTGAAACGTGTCCTGCAGAGGCGCTATTGTTTGGCAAACGCAGTGATCTGATCAAGGAGGCCAACAAAAGGGTCCACGAATTCCCAGATTGGTATGTGGATGATATTTATGGCGATAATGAGGCCGGGGGAACTGGTCTGCTCTACCTTGCGCAGGTGCCGTTTGAGGATATTGGCTTCAATACCGGTATACAAAAAAGCTCCTTTCCCGAATTATCGAAAGGATTTTTATACAGTGTGCCATTCGTATTTGTGCTTTGGCCAACATTGTTATTGGGGATTCATGAGGCAACAAAAAATAATCACATTAAAAACGCAGAAGAAGATGAATAATATGGGCAGCTACGCTATTTCGAAAGATAATGATGGTAAAAGTATCTGGAAGTTTCTACGTGCTGAGTTTAAGCCGAAAGGGAAATTTTTCACCCCTTTCAACATAATTTCATTACCGGTTATTTTGGTGGGATTTGTGATCATCATCATACGGTTCTGGAAAGGAATTGGTGCAGTAACTAACCTCACACAGGAGGTGCCATGGGGCTTATGGATCGGATTTGACGTAGTTACAGGTGTGGCATTTGCCGGTGGCGCCTATGTGATCACCTTTATGGTATATATCCTGAATATGCGGAAATATCATTCCATCGTTCGGGTAACGGTATTGAACGGATTTCTGGCATATGTTTTCTATGCAGGAGCATTACTGCTCGATCTTGGACGTCCCTGGAACGTGGTCAACCCGATCATTGGAAATAGTTTCGGGACCAGTTCGGTGCTGTTCCTGGTGGCCTGGCATTTTCTGTTATATATGATCGCACAACTGATTGAGTTTTCGCCGGCGATCGCCGAATGGCTCGGGGCACGCAGGGCACGAAAAATCCTTTCAGGTATGACCCTGGCCGCCGTTATTTTTGGGATAACGTTGTCAACACTGCATCAGTCGGGCCTTGGTGCACTTTACCTGATGGCGAAAGGTAAAATTTACCCGCTCTGGTATTCAGAGTTTATTCCTGTATTGTTTTTCGTCTCCAGTATCTTTGCCGGACTGTCGATGGTTATATTCGAAGGATCGATCAGCCATAAGGTGTTCTTTAACCAGATCAGCGAAAAAAACCACAAGGCCCAAAATAACATCATACACGGACTGTCAAAAATATGCGGCGGTACCTTGTTTGCCTATTTTTTCCTTCAGGTGCTGGTGTTTGTTCACGGAAAGCACTGGGACCTGTTAAATACACCATTGGGATACTGGTATCTTACCGAAATGATTGGATTTGTATTTCTACCGATGATGCTTTTCGTGTATAGTTA
Source organism: Bacteroidota bacterium (assembly GCA_013203545.1). Taxonomy (GTDB): domain Bacteria; phylum Bacteroidota; class Bacteroidia; order Bacteroidales; family 4484-276; genus JABMQA01. The sequence continues at coordinate 1,221 of JABMQA010000547.1, read as the reverse complement.
CCGAAGAAAAAATATTTTAGCAATTAAAATTGCTTCCATCATTACCATTATCGGGGTAATTATTAACAGGCTCAACATAACAGTAATCGGATTCAGGTGGGACGCTGCAGTCCATTACTACCCGTCGTGGATGGAGATTGTAGTGACCCTGGCGGTTATTTTCACGGAAATATGGATATTCAGATGGGTAATCAACCGTATGCCGGTATTGCGCGATTCGCCAGCATGGGCTAAAGATGTTAAATAGACTAAAGTATAAAATCATGTTTACATAAAAACTAACAAAAATGGAAGGATTATTATATATCAACATATTTGAGACCAAAGGAATGGAATACCTTATCATTATAGGGTTCCTAATCATCCTGATCCCTTTCTGGATCATCATCAACAAAAATACAGGTGTTGTCGATAAAATCCATAAAGCCCTTGGCGTGATAAATTCAAGGATTCTAAGAATTCCACAAGGATTGTTTTTCAGTAGAAATCACACTTGGGCATACCTCGAAAAGTCAGGTTCTGCAAAAATCGGTCTGGACGACTTTTTAATGCAAATTGTAGGGGATGTAAAAGTTAGCCATCTAAAATCTCCTGGCGAAAAAATATGGAAAGGCGATACCCTGGCCGGAATTGATCAGAATGGCAAAGGCCTAAGGATTTTCTCGCCCATTTCAGGGGAAATCATGAAAATTAATCCAGCCATTACGGAAAATCCCGGAATATTAAACAGTGATCCATATGGAAATGGCTGGGTTTACACTGTTCGGCCATCGGATTGGAAAGCAGAAACCAATAATTATTACCTTGCTGCGGAAGCAACAAGATGGATATCAAATGAGATAAATCGATTTAAGGATTTTCTTGCTCTTTCGCTTGCCAAACATTCACCCGAAACAGAAGTAGTTACTTTCCAGGAGGGAGGTGAACTTCGGCAGAATGTTCTGTCGGAGTTGGATGGTGAAATCTGGAAAGATTTCCAGGACACATTTCTAAATTAAACAATAAGTTTTGGAGAAAAAAGCTTCCAAATATCAGGGTTTTTGGTATCTTGCCAGCTTATGAATCACTCAGTTTTCTGCTATTGATTGATTGGCTTAAAAACAAGGAGGTTATATGGCTTTCCTTAAGAAAACCAGTTTTATTGAAACTAAAAGTAGTGGGTTTTACAGGAAATACCTAAAGTTCCAGTCCTCGATATTTGGTCGTGTGATATTTATCATT
>JABMQA010000546.1 GCA_013203545.1 Bacteroidota bacterium | reverse complement strand
TCGTCCTCGCAGGCCAAACCCAAATCGAATAAAAACTTATTCCAGAAGCGCGCATAAATCAGGTGACCGGTGGCATGTTCGTCACCACCCAGGTAAAGATCCACACTTCTCCAGTATTCGTTGGCCTCTTTGGAAAAATATTGGCTATCATTGTTCGGGTCCATATACCTCAAATAATATCCGCTGGAGCCGGCAAATCCGGGCATCGTATTTTTTTCGAGGGGATAGCCCTCTTTTGTTTCCCAGTTATCAGCCCTTGCCAATGGCGGTTCCCCTTTTTCAGTTGGCAAATATTTGTCAACAGGTGGGAGTTCCAGCGGCAATTCATTTTCGTCAAGCGTATAGGGCATTCCATCCTTGTAATATACCGGGAATGGTTCACCCCAATAGCGTTGCCGGCTGAAAATGGCATCGCGTAAACGAAAATTAACCTGTCCCGTACCCAATCCCTTTTCTTCGATGTATTTAATGATGGTGGATATTGCATCGGTTACAGGCATATCGTTAATCACGCCTGAATTGATCATTGTACCTTCTTTGGCATCATGCGACTCGTCCCAATGACGTGGATCAACCAGGGTTTCACCATCTCTTTTCACAACCTGAATAATAGGCAGCAGAAAATGCTTGGCAAATAAAAAGTCCCTGCTATCATGTGCAGGAACAGCCATTATAGCACCGGTCCCATATCCGGAAAGCACATAATCGGCCACATAAATTTTTAACCGTTCACCGTTAAGGGGATTGATTGCATAGGAACCGGTAAATTGCCCGCTCACTTTTTTAACCTCCGTCATACGTTCTCTCTCCGAGCGATTTTTAGCCCATGTAAGGTATTCCCTCATGGGGCCGCGCTGCTGTGGTGTGGTTATTTTCTGAACAAGTTCGTGTTCCGGGGCCAAAACCATAAAGGTTGCTCCATATAATGTATCGGGACGTGTTGTGAAGACTTCGATGGTGTAATTATGATCTTCCACCTTAAAGAGTACTGATGCCCCTTCAGAACGGCCAATCCGGTTTCGCTGGATATCTTTAACCGATTCAAACCAGTCAACACGGCTCAATCCTTCAAGTAACCTTTCGGCATAAGCTGTGATGCGTAACGACCATTGTCGCATAAGTTTACGTTCAACCGGATGACCACCTCTTACCGAATACCCTTCACTCACCTCATCATTGGCCAGCACAGTTCCCAAATCAGGGCACCAGTTAACCAGCGTATCCGAAAGATAGGCCAGTCTGTAATTCATCAGGATTTCCTGCTGCCGCAGTTCATTCATCTGATGCCATTCGTCAGCAGTAAACGGGTTATGTATATCATTGGAAGCATTAACACTGCCGGAACCAAATTTTTCAAAATGGGCAATTAATTTCTCAATGGGCAGCGCACAGTCCTGGTCCTTATCATAATAATGGTGAAAAAGTTTTATAAAGGTCCATTGGGTCCATTTGTAATATTTCGGATCGCTGGTACGTACCTCCCTATTCCAATCATAGGAAAACCCGATTTTATCCATCTGCTCACGGTAACGAAGGATGTTTTTACCTGTGGTAACTTCAGGATGCGTACCTGTTTGAATGGCATATTGTTCAGCAGGTAAACCAAAGGCGTCATATCCCATGGGGTGAAGCACATTATAGCCATGCAGTTTCTTAAACCTGGCGTAAATATCCGATGCAATATATCCAAGAGGGTGTCCTACATGCAGGCCGGAACCCGATGGATAAGGAAACATGTCCAACACATAGAATTTAGGTTTATCCGATTGATTTAAAGCTTCAAAGGTATTATGATCGGCCCAGTATTTCTGCCATTTCTTTTCGATATCCTGAAATTGATAGTCCATTGTAGTATTTTAATCTTATTTTTTTACAGTCCGCGAAATTAGAAAAACTCTGTTAAAAACAGTTCAAATTCAAAATAAATGCTTGAAAGTAACAGTTGTTTCCAAGGTGAAATTTATATTTTTGCAAAAAAAAATATCCTATGCTTAACAGAATACTGGTAATCCTGGTCATGTTTTCGCTTCTTGCGTGTAACAACAATAGTCAGCCTGACGGCGATAAGAATGAACCGGCAAATGAGGTGACTCCCACCGACAAATTGTCCCCCGATACAACATTTACCCCGCAAAGTGAACAATCGGAAATAATAATTGACACTACCCTCGCTGATGCAGCGGAAAAGGAAGAGGAACCCGCTGTTACTGAAAATAAACCACAGGGAAAAACACATGATTACTACAAACTGAAAGGTACCAAAGGGTTTCATTTTAAGAGTGGACAGGTTTTATATACCATCAAAAAATGGCATGAGGGGATAAAGGAGTTTGATACCGTATTGCAAATAGACCCTGAATTTGCAGAGGCCTATGTAAAACGCGGACATGGAAAAATGGAAATCAAAGATTACAAAGGGGCGCTTTATGACCTGGAAAAAGCAGTAAATTACCGGCCTGACGATTCAATTGCATTTCTCAACCTGGGGATGGTTCGTTATCAGTTGGGTGACATGGAGGGCTGCATTGAGGCCAACAATGAGGTCATCAGAATTTCGCCAAACAACTTTAAACCATTTTATAACCGTGGGATTGCCTATGCACAGCTTAAGCAATATGATAAAGCCATCGAAGATTTCACCTCAGCAGTCATTTTAGAACCGACCTATCACGAAGGCTTCTTCAACCGGGGGCTTGCACTCTATTTTTCGGGAGACCAAAAGGCCGCCTGTATTGATTGGGAAAAAGCCAAAAAGCAGGGCTCAGCAAAGGCAGGAAGGGTTATTGAGAAGTATTGCAGGTAGGGGGGGTAGAGTTTGGAGTTTAGAGTTTGGAGTTTGGAGTTTGTGCCGTAGGCATCGTTTTAGGTAGAGTTTGGAAAACATGGTAACGTCCGACAAAGGAGGACTTACCATCGTTTAGCTAAAGTTGGAAGTTTGGAGTTTGGAAATTCGATTATTCATCAATATGGGAAAGCATGCCCCACCCATCAAATTCGCAGTCGTTGATAAACCCGTACTCATTCATCTTTTGTATCCAGTCCTGAAAATTCTTTTCATCAAGCGACATGTAGGTTGTAAGACCAATTACTGAATACTGCCCGTCTTTTGCTTCATCGATTCCGTAAATTTCATACCCCTCTTTTTCAAGGGTTCTTTTTAGGTTTTCGGCATTTTCCATTGTCCGGCTGTAAAAGAAAAACTCAATTTGTCTATTCTCATCCAGACGTTTATCGAATCGCCTTACCAGCTTTAAAAAGTTGGGAAGAATATGTTTATGTAACCTGGCTGTTTCTTCAAAATCCCTTTCGGAAAAAAATGGATTCAGAAAATCAAATATGCCCATAATTCCCCTTTAGTCGAATAACTATTTTATACCAAATTTCTGTCTTACGTTTTTCTGCGTTTGATTTCCCTGGTGATCAAACTCAGTTCCCTTCCGGTCTGGCCTTTAACCGAGGTGTTTTCTTCTGCCCTTCTCACCAAATAGGGAATAACATGCTTAACAGGGCCATAGGGCAAATATTTGGCAACATTATATCCTGCATGGGCTAGGTTGAAACTGATGTGATCGCTCATCCCATAAAGCTGTGAGAAATATATCCGTGGATCATCTGGTTTCAAATTATGCACCGACATTAGTTCAGCCAGGAATTTTGAGCTGACCTCATTGTGGGTTCCGTTAAAGATGGAAATCCTGTCGATATGCCCAACACAGTACTTAAGGGCTGCATTGTAGTCGTGATCCGTACTCTCTTTATCCGGCTGGATGGGTGAAGCATATCCCATCCTGGCTGCTCTTTCGCGCTCTTTTTCCATATATGCCCCCCGAACAAACTTGGCCCCGAGGTAGTAATTACCGGCCAAGGCCTTTTCGTAAGATTTTTTTAGAAAATCAAGCCGGTCCCACCTGTACATCTGGAAGGTATTAAAAACAATGGCCCGCTTTTTATTGTACCTGGCCATCATTTCATCCACCACCTCATCAATAAAATTCTGATACCATGAATCTTCGGCATCAATGAGAATAGGAACATCATTGTCGAAAGCAGCTTTGCAGAGGATGTTTATCCGGTTGCTAAAATTTTCCGCCTCGCTGGATTCTTCATAGGTGAGTTGCTGACCGGCGCTTACTTTCTCCAAAATTTTAGATGTGGAAAACGCGGTGGGTTTAAAAACCGCGAATGGAATATTCGGATCACCGGCTGCATTTTTAACAGATCGCAAAGTCTCTTCCAGGGCAGCCCGGATGTCCTCCTCCGACTCCTTACCTTCAACCGAGTAATCCAGGATGGCCTTCACTTTGTATTTTTCGAGACCCCTAACCACCGGATTGCATTCCTCCACTGTTACACCACCGACAAACTGCTTATAGATGGTTGGTTTTACCACCCAATCGATGGGAATGTGCAATTTTATGGCAGAATGGGTTAGGCCTCCCCCTATCTTTACGAGGCTGTTGTTGCCCAGCGTTCTAAACAAAATGTAGGCTCTTCGCAGGTCAGAATTGGATTTGCCCTGAAAGGCTATTTCGGTATTTTCAAAAGAAATCATATTGCGTTTTTTGGCAAAAATAACCATTTCATGAATTTAAAAAAAAAGTTCATGCAAATCAGAATTTTTCTATTTTTGCAGCGCTAAAAAGTGTTGGGGCATTAGCTCATCTGGCTAGAGCGTCTGACTGGCAGTCAGGAGGTGATCGGTTCAAGTCCGATATGCTCCACAGAAGAATAAGAAGCAGTTACTTTGAAAATATGAAGTAGCTGCTTTTTTTAATGACAAATTATTCATGCAAGAGGTCATCCGCC
>JABMQA010000545.1 GCA_013203545.1 Bacteroidota bacterium | reverse complement strand
GTGTATGATGAGTTTACTTCACCAACAATTCCGGTTCCAAAGCCTGAGTTACCACCATCCGTATATGAAAGTACAAATTTTTTCATATCAGGTGATATTAATGAAATATAAGAGGTGGATGCTGTGTTAAATACAGATTCTGATCCTAATGCTGCTGAGCTACCTGAAACAGTTCCCATTTTTACGGTTCCATTACTGGAATTATCAGGATCAACATAGGCAATGATAAATTGTGCGGAATTCAATGCTGAAACTGATAAATAAATACCAGGATTAGCACTTAAGAATTCGACCGGAGATTCGAAAGATATTGGACTTCCTGAAATAGAGCCAATAGCAACCTTTCCATATGTATCATCCCAATCCTTACAAGCAACAACAATATGATTTGCATCCAAAGCTGAAATAGAAATCTCTTTTGTGTTGTCAGAATTGAAGGTGTATTCAGACCCGAATGAAATTGTACTGCCAGAAACCGTTCCCACAATGGCCTTCCCATAATACGGGCTTTCATCTCTATACACGGCAACAAAGTGAGTAGCATCGGTGCTGGTAGATTTTAAATAATCTGCTTGCGAATTGAAAACAAATTCACTTCCATAAGAAATAACACTTCCTGAAATTGTACCCACAATAGCAGTGGCATCGTAGCCATTTCCGCCATCTGCATATGTTACAACAATTTTTGACGCATCCAGTACTGAAACAGAGGTTTTTTCAGAAATAGCTAAATTAAAAACATATTCCGATCCAAACGCAATTTCATTATCATTTGTTAATGAGCCAACTATCGCTGTTCCGTATCTTGAAATTACGTAATCCTGGTAGGCAATTACAAAATTAGTTGCATCAAGTTTTGCAACAGATATTTCGATGGTATTGCCAACATTAAATACGTATTCAGGGCCATAGGTGATGGTGTCTCCTGAAATCGTTCCTATGATGGCAGTCCCAGCATTGGAATTCCCACCATCTTTATAAACAACCACAAAGTGTGTGGCATCAAGTGAAGCTGATGTAGTTAAATAGGATGAATTGTTAAATGTACTTTCCAAACCAAAGGTTATTTCATTCCCACCCCGACTGTCTTCCAAAACTTTCACAACATCACCGGAATCAAAATTTTCGGCTTGTTGCGTTATCCGGTTATCCAGCTCATCAACAACCTGAGCATTAATTGTTATTAAACTCCCGGATAAAACAAAAAGAATGAGAGTTACCAGAATTTTCCGAAAATGCTTTTTCATAGCGCTAATATTTTTTTTATCATTCAAATTGATCATTTTACTAATCATTAAAGGCAAAAGTAAAATGGCTCATTATAGCAAGAGGGTAAAATGTTACAAACGACACATAAATGTTACAGACGACATGCTATCATTCTGTGTTATCCTGTGGAGAGAGAAAATGGAATTCCAGGAGGATTTAATCCGTGTTGAAAGTTTCTTGCAGTTTGTCCAGGTAACTTCTTCCTACGGGAATCTTTACGCCCTTGATTTTCACAAACTGACGGGTAAGGTCTGAAATGAAATTTTTGTTAACAATATAGCTTCGGTGGATACGAATGAAGTTTTCAGGCAATCTGTCCAACAGCCCGGTCATGGATGATCGAATTAAATGGTTGTTTTCATCGGCCGTGTATAATTGGGCATACACATGGTCGCTTTTTGCAAACGTAATTTCGGTGAACCGAACTTTGGAGAAAAGGTTATTTTTCCTGATAATGAATGCGTCTTTTGAAGCCAGGTCAGAGCCTATTTGGCTCCCTTCAGTTTCCAGGCCCGGATGAAATTTGTAAAGCGCCAGTTCGATGGACCGGTACAAATCTTCCCGGTTGAATGGTTTTTTGAGGTAGGCTGCTGGATTAACTACTTTTGCCTGCTCGAATGTGCGTGTTTCATTTAATGATGTAAGAAAAATGAATGGGATAGGAAAATTGTCATTGATGTACTTTGCCAGGTCAATACCGGTTTTGTTGCCCAATAGTTTGATGTCGAGTATGGCAATATCCGGTTTGTCATGCATCAGCCTTTCAACGGCATCATCATAGTTTGTAACTGATTTCAGTACATCATATCCGAGATCTTCCAATTGATCGCAAAGGTGCATGGCCACCACAAATTCATCCTCAACTACCAGTACTTTAAAAGGCTTCATGATTCCATATTTATTTTGATGCCTCCAAAAATAGTAAAGAAAAGTGTGCCCCATCGGTAAACTCAAAATTCATTTTGCCTGAAAGTTGCTTGCATAAGGTTCTTACCAACCTTAACCCTAAACTTTTGGAATTCTTGATATCGAAACTATCCGGGATGCTTGTGCCATTGTCGATTACTTCCAGCTTGTATTCTTTTCCGTTTTCTGATAAGATATTGATTAGGATGATTCCGGAGGGCTTATCTGTAAATGCATATTTGAAGGCGTTGGTGAGCAACTCGTTTAGTATCAGCCCCAGCGGAAGGGTTGTTTCGATGTTGAATTGAATATTGTCAGGGATGTTAACATGAACTGTTATGGGTTTATCATCCCTCATCGAAAACTGTATGTGATCGGAAAGTTGAATAACAAATTCCCTGAATGAAACATTTACATCCTGCTCGTTTTGGGATAACACCTGGTGGATAAGTGCAATCGATTTTAACCGGCTCTGCGCATCCAGCAAGGTAGCTTTTGTTTCCTGATTTTTAATCCCCACCGACTGAAGGTCCAGTAGGCTTGTAATGATTTGCAGGTTGTTTTTTACCCGGTGGTGGATTTCTTTTAGCAATAACTCCTTTTCTGCTTTTTGTTTGGATATAACGGCATTTCGATCTGTGAGCTTACGATTTACCCGCTTTGTTTGCAGATAAAACCTATAGATAATAAATACAAAAACACATACTACAATAAATCCAATGATAAATGCATTGCGCATCAGCTTTTGCCGCTGCATCTCTTCGGCCTGCACAGCATCCTTTTTTTCCTGTTCAAGAGCATTGGCCTGTTTTTCTTTGTCGAATTGGTATTTTAATTCGAGGC
>JABMQA010000544.1 GCA_013203545.1 Bacteroidota bacterium | reverse complement strand
GTGTAAATGAGATGACCATTTTCCCCAATCCCGCCACCGATATTATCAACATTTTTGCAGATGGATTGTCAGAAATATTCATCTACAACCAAACCGGGCAACTTATGCTAAATAGGCAGGTTGATGGTGATAACACCAAACTGGAAGTTCACAATCTTGAAGCAGGTGTTTATTTCATCAAAATTGTTACTGTTTCAGGAATTATAAATGAAAAACTGATTATGAAATAGAAATTTGGGACAGGATAAGTAGATCATCTGTTTAAAAATTAAATACAAAGCGGGATTATCTTTCACCATAAACAGTAGAAGGGTAGTCCTGCTTTTTTCTATCAAACCAGAAGCACACCATATCTTCATTACACGATCTACGCGTCACTACCTTTCCATCTCCGTTACCCACCGGCAGGTCCGTCCAACGCACTAAAATCCACCCTACCGGACGCTACCTGGTTGCCTTTCGTTAAACCATTCCATCATTTAATAATTCTATCATTTCATCATTCCATCCCTACTTCAAAATTATTCCCTAATTTTGTCTAAAAAATCAAATTTCGATTAAATTCACAGACATGGATCACAAAGATTACTATACCGCCCTTGGTCAGTTGGTTTACGCTGTTGCAATGGCAGATGGAAGTATACAAACTGAAGAGCGCACCAGGCTGTTTTATTTTGTGATCTCGGAGATCGTTGAACTTCATAAGGAAGGCGGTCATGGAGAGGATGCATTGCTGGTATTCAATATTGAAAAGGAGTTTCATCGACTTAAGGATGAAAATGTACCCATGAAGTGGGCCTATGAAAACTTTATCGAATTCCTTGAAAACAACAAAAACGATCTTGACGAAAAGATGAAAGTAACCTGTTTAAATGCTATGGAAAAGATAGCTTCGGCATACAATGGAATTGAAGATTCGGAACAGGTGCTTATTGATAAGATTATGAAGAAGATCGGTGAGATTTAAAAATTTCTTTAACAATAACAAAAAAAAATACATTTGAAAAATGAAGACTCTCCGGCTGTTAACCATTCTGATTTCAGGTTTCATTTCGATTTGGATTTTTTCCTGTAAAAACCAGACAAGTACCCGTGAAGAAAATCCGGAAACAATCATCGGTAATACCGATAATGTAACTACCGGCCTGCAGAAAGTTACTTTTCTTCCCTACTGGGTTACCACTGCCCAGTTTGCAGGATATTACATGGCAAAGGAATTGGGAATTTACAAAAAGTATGGCATCCTGCTCGACATTATCCCATACCAGCATTTTATCACCACCACCGATCTCATTGGCAGCGGGGAGGCCGATTTTGCGGCTATGTGGCTGGTAAATGCCATTGAAGTTAGAGATTCGGGCACTGATATTGTGAATATTGCACAGTTTTCCACAAGGTCATCACTGATGCTGATCACAAAAAAATCGAGTGGGATCGATGATTTGGAAGATATGAATGATAGAAAAGCCGGCATCTGGATCGGTTACGAGCTTCAGCCAACCACGCTCTTTAAAAAGTTTCATCTCAACGTAGAAATAGTACCCATCGGCAACACCAACAACTTGTTTCTCGCAGACGGAGTGGATATCACAATTGCCAACTGGTTCGACGAGTATCATTCCATTTACAACTCGGGTTATGATGTAGATGAATTGAACACTTTTTTCTTTGCCGATTACGGGCTGAATTTCCTCGAAGACGGAATATATTGCCTGTCGGAGAAACTGAAACAAGACCCGGAGCTTTGCACCGCTTTTGTGGACGCTACACGCGAAGGTTGGGAACTGGCCTTCAATAACCCTGAAAAAGCACTGGATATTGTGGTGGCCTATGCCCGGCAACTCAATATACCCGTCAACCGTGTGCACCAGCGCTGGATGCTCAACAGGTACAGGGATCTGTATTATTCAGAAGGTAAAACCACAACATTTCTAACAAAAAAAGACTATACGTTTGCAGCAAAGGTCCTGAAGGAAAGCGGACTGATTTCGGAAATTCCGCCTTATGGGGAATTTTATCAACCTGTAATTAAAAATTAATATTTGAGCCTCACCAATCGAAAAGCACATTTTTTTTGGTATTGTCCTGATTTTAAAAAGTGAATGGTGTGAGATCAGTGATTCGTAACCACTCCAAGAAACCACAAGCCTGAATAATCTATTTCTCCACCACTCCATTTTTCCTTTTTTTTCCGTCTCCGCCACCCACCGGCAGGTCCGGCAGCCGCAGAAAAACCCTCCCCATCCGGACGCTACCGGGTTACTTTTCATTCCACTTTTCCATCATTCCATCACTCTATTTCGCCACCCTCCGTTTTGGAATCGGCTTGTTTATTGATACCATCGTTTTCCTGATGATGAACAAAATGACTCTATATGAATTACAAAGATTACTATACTGCACTCGGGCAATTGGTTTATGCTGTGGCGATGGCTGATGGGAATATCCAGAATGAGGAGGTTTCGAAGGTATTTCATTTTGCCGTTTCCCAGATTGTTGACCTTGAAAGTGTGTCAGGGCATGGACGAGAAGCACTTCAGGCATTTTATACCGAAAAGGAATTTAGCCGTTTGCGAAATAAAAACGTCCCCATGGAGGAAGCCTTCGATTATTTCACCAATTTTCTTGAACAAAACAAAAACCACCTTGATGCTAAAATGAAAAAGACCTGCCTGAATGTCATGGAGAAGGTCGCAATGGCATACAATGGCATAGAAGATTCGGAGCAGAAGTTGATTGATGAGGTTAAAAAGAAGCTGGAAGCATTGTAGAAATTTCCAGGTTAAAACACTTTTCATATTTGTTTTTTGTATATTTGTGCCAATTCACTCAACATGTCCTTAAACAGCATAACAATGAAAAGGCTCACTTTTGTACTTTTTATGATATTCTTAATATTGTGTACAACTCAACTTTTGAACGGACAAACAATCCAATCTGATAGCGAAATACAAACTAATTCACAAGGCAAAGATATCAGCCTGAGCCAACAGGGTTTTTCATCTGCAGCCGAATTTGTCGAAATAACATCAAACACTGTTATTGGGCTCCCTGGCAACACTTATATTATGACAGCCACAATTCATAACCATTGTCCTCTGGCTCTGGATAGTCTTTTCTGTCGGATTGTTTCACCCAGCCCATACCTCACAATTTATCCATCAATTAAGTATATTGGTAATCTCGATCAAAATGAATCGACAACCGTTTCATTTACAGTGGAAATCAGTGTATGGCTTGTAGAATATGACATCATCAAAAATGAAATATTGGTTTTTTCCGATTCGGGAATCCATGGATCTGGCGAAAACCATCTCCTTATTCCTGAAAATTATAGTAATTGTGCATCAACTCAAACAGAGGACGAATATATCGCACGTGTTGAATTCGGAAGTATTGATAACCCCAGTGGTTGGCAGGGTGGTGTTGCTGACTACACACATCTATATACCGTACTTAATCCCGATACAGCGCAATCCATTCTTGTTACCAATGGGAATCCCTGGGCTAATGATCAGGTACGGGCCTGGGTTGACTGGAACAGAATGGATTGTTTCTGCGATGAAACCCCATATATTTTAGAAAATATCAATGGGACGGGAGAATATTTTTCTGGAGAAATCTTTGTACCTGAAGGACAGGGACTCGGGCCATACAGAATGAGAATCCGAATGACGTATGGTTCATCACCTCCCTTGCCAGGTGGAACGTCAACATATGGTGAAATAGAAGATTATACGGTTATTGTGGGGGAATTTCCTTCCATGCCACCCCCGGATTCCCTTATTTATTTAGTAAGTGGCAATAATGTGTACCTGTCATGGACAACGCCTAAAGCATTAAATGTCAGAGGTTATTTGCTTTATCGGGATAATGGAATAATCGCAGAATGGCAGACATCAACAACATATAGTGATCCGGATCTTCAACCAGGTTCCCATTGGTATGCGGTTTCTGTCCTCTACCCTGAAGGTGAATCTGAAAAAAGTGATCCGATTCTGGTTGAAATAGACCATGAAAATGCAACTCCTTTGCGACTGAATAATATAGCTCACAATGGAAGCACCCGGGCAGTTTCAATTTTCCCGAATCCTGCTTTACAAAATGTTACCATTGAAGCACCTTATCTTAAAGTAGTAAAAATCTACAATTTATCTGGTGATTTGATATTGAGTAAACAAGCTGGTAATTCCAACCTGACCATCGATCTTGAAAACCTGCAAAGTGGCGTTTACTTAGTTCACAGCTTTTTTGGCGAGGAGAAAACCATCACCAGGCTAATAGTTAACCATTAAAACAGATTACTGAAAAACCAACACCAGAGGGAATATTACTGTATTTTTGCCAAAAAAAAAGCATGCAAATCATCGACCTTTCCTACACCATGGAAAACAACATGCCTGCGTGGCCCGGTGAAGAATCACCAGCATTTGAAAAGAAATATGCGCATGATAAAGATGGTGTACAGGTAATGAAGTTCTCCTGCCTCACCCACTCAGGAACGCACCTTGATGCACCCAACCATTTTTTTAAACAGGGGAAAACCCTCGATCAATTGCCCATAGAACAATTTTTCGGGAAAGGAATATTGCTGGATTGCAGCATGTTTGGTGAAAAAGATTTAATTCCTGCAGATCAAATTAAAATGTCAGAATCGAAAATCAATGAAGCTGATTTTGTTTTGATTTACACAGGCTGGGACCGTTACTGGGGCCATGAAAAATATTTCGGCCACTTCCCGGTGTTATCTCCTGATGCATCAAAATACCTCACCCGGTTCAACCTGAAAGGCATAGGCCTGGATCTATCCTCTATTGACGGCATCGACTCAACGGACTATCCTAACCACAACCAAATCCTGGGCAGCGGAATGATCATTATCGAAAACCTGACCAACGTGCACCTGCTGAAAAACAAACCTTTCAATTTTGCAGCCTTCCCGTTAAAAATCAAAGAGGGGGATGGCTCGCCGGTAAGGGCGGTAGCGATGATTGATTAATGAATGGAGGAAATATTTATTTTGTACTTCATTGTGATTTTGAGCCTTTGAGGTAGAAAATAAATTATTCAAGCCGGAGTGATTGTATTTCCATGTTTGTTTATAACTTTGGAATTAGAATTTGATGAAGGCTTTTAAACAAATTTAAAATTTTCAACCCATGAATATTGGTCGTTTTGCGAAAAACCTTGTGGATTCGATAGCTGATGCCGGTGAAAAATTCCTGAACTTAAGAAGGCTGCGGGGCACATCAACACAGATTTTGATCAGCTTGTGCGAAGATCTTGTCTCTCACAAGGGCGTGGCATCAGGATTGGCGCTCGCCAGGCAGGTAGTGAATCGCTACAGTTTGTTAACGGGTGAGGAAAAGTTAAATTTTTTCATTGAATTGAAGCAGAAGTTAGGGCCCAAACTGGACGAAATCAAAAAGACAGCCATAGAATTCACCAAAACACCGGATGAAGAAACATTGCTTAAGCTGTCACATCAGATAAAATCGCAACGTCAGAAACTCTTCAGCCGGATGATTATGGCGCCAAAAGGCACCCAGGCCATTGTTTCACTCCGGGAGGATCTACTTGACCTTATTCCGTCACACCCCGAATTAAAAACCATTGATGAAGATTTAAGGGTGTTGCTCACTTCATGGTTGAATCCGGGATTTCTTATTCTTAAAAAGATCGATTGGGATACGGAGGCATCCATTCTTGAAAAAATCATTCAATACGAAGCGGTACATAACATCGAAAACTGGAATGATCTAAAGCAACGTTTGGTGGCCGATAGAAGGTGCTTTGCATATTTTCATCCTGCCCTGGAAGATGAACCGCTGATTTTTGTGGAGGTAGCCCTCACAAAAGGTATCGGCGGATCCATTCAGTCGATTTTTAATGAAAATGGTAATGAACCCATCCAGGCCGACACAGCCATTTTTTATTCGATTAACAACTGCCAGCGCGGCCTCAGGAAAATTCCACTGGGAAATTTCCTGATCAAGATGGTGGTTACGGAGCTTGCTTCTGAATTACCATCCATTAAAACCTATTGCACCCTATCCCCCATTCCCGGTTTTGCCAATTGGTTAAAGGAAGAATTAAAATTAAAAAACAGTGAATTCATACCTGCAAAAGACCGGGAAATATTGAAACTGGTTGAGGATGCTGAATGGTATAAGGACACTCAGAAATGCGATGAACTGAAAAAGCCATTGATCAGGGCTTGTGCAAATTATCTTTTTGCGGTGAAAAAAAACGGGAAGCCCCTGAATTCGGTGGCTAAATTTCATTTTGGCAATGGTGCCCAATTGTACCGGATCAACTGGATGGGGAACACCTCATTGTATGGTATTGCCAAATCATTTGGCCTGATGGTGAATTACCTTTACGACCCCAGGCAGAT
>JABMQA010000543.1 GCA_013203545.1 Bacteroidota bacterium | reverse complement strand
ATTCAGAGCCCATACCGTTCTTTTACAATTTCATGCGATGTGGTTCTTCCTTCATCAATATCTCTGAGACCTCGTTCAATTCCTGCCTTTTGATCCGCTGAGAGATCATCCCACCAATCTGAATTCACCATATTGGTATCCTTGATCAATTTCAAATAATTGATGGTATCACTGTTTTCCATATTTAATAGCCATTCTATTAATTCCAGTTTAAGTGCTTCCTGTGTCATTTTAATCCTGTTTTCAACAAAAATACAAAATCTATCACTATTTTACGGATTATTCTTCATCATTCTCTTGTTCCTGCTCCACATTTTCTTCACCCTCCTTTTCCATTCTGTCTTCATAATCAGTCTTCATATCCGTCAGTTCGTAGAGCATGTCCAAATCGTCCAAATCTTCAATCCACCATCTTAAATCTCTTTTGATTTTTTCCTTTTCGTTTTCCATGTTTCAAAAATTTTAAGTTTATAAATAGTTTCCTTATTGTTCAAAATCCCAGCCTTTTCTTCTCCATCAAACCAAGTTCCTCCCGACACAAATTTTCCATCTCCCGGATGTTGGGAAGTGCGCCTTGCAACAATTCATGAATGCCACACTTTTTGGCGATGTTGGCCATCTGGCCCCCTGTGAGGGCAAATTGCCCACAGAGCCGGTCGATGGCCGGGGATTGAAGAAAGGGAAGTTTGTCGTGCATGATCTTTTTGCGGGTAGTCAGATCGGGAACTTCAAATTTTACCTTGTACAAAAACCGCCTGTCGAAAGCCTTGTCGAGGTTATCGGTAAGGTTGGTAGTGGCTATCATGATCCCTTCAAAGTCCTCCATCTCCTGCAAAATGATGTTCTGCATGGCGTTGAGGGTTTGGGAAACCGGAGCATCAAGTTTGGTGGTGCGGGTGCTGAAAATGCCATCGGCCTCGTTGAAGAGCAGAATAGGAGGATTGTTGTTTTCCTCGCTGAGACGGCGGTACCTGTCGAATACGCCTTTAATCAACTTTTCTGACTCCCCAAACCACATGCTTTTCGTCTGGCTGATCTCAACAGGCAGAACACTTCGGCCGGTCTTTCTTGCAAGCTGATATACACTTTCGGTTTTACCCGTTCCCGGCCCGCCATATAACAGCACGGTAAACCCGGCCTTCATGTTCTTCTGCTTCATTCTGCCGGTGATCTCCAGGTATTTTTGTTGTTCAAAAAGCGCCTCAATGGTTTGTATTTGCTTTTCTTCCTGCTGGTTCAGAAACAGCTTAACCTTAGCAATTTTTTCCGGCGTGATTTCATTTTTTACCCTTTCCATCCGCATCGAAAATTGCGCCGCCTCATTTCCCAGAAGAAATTCCATGCCCTTATCGGTAATGTTTAGTCCGGTGTTGTTGCGAAACACCCCCGGATTTGTTTCGATAAACCCGCGCTTTATAAGGACGCTTGTCCCATTCATCAGATTGCGCCTGACCCTTATCCCAAAAGACTTATTGTTTTCAAGAAACTCACAGGCATCTGATATCGGTATATCATCTTCCCCATTCATGAGTTTATACGCAACATACACCAGGATCAACCGGTCATGTTCCGGAACATCGGCGTTGAGCAACCTCTGTGCTATGTGAAGGTTTTTGTTTTCCCGGCACATATCTAAAATATCAGCCTTAAGGTTTTCATAGCCTCCGGCATCATCCTTTGCACCCTCCATCTCCTCAACCACACGGATGATGAAATCATAATTGTTGTTGACCTCCCCAAAGTTAATGGACATCCGCCTTTTCAGCACGCCATCAATAATTTTTGAGTGCACATAAAAAGCATGGTTATTTTGTTTGCTGAAAACACCGTTGCTTTCCTGCTGCCTGATGAGACGCCGTTTTACCAGATAGTCGATATCACTTTTGTATTTAAGCATACGCATAACCGGAATTTCCAGGTGCCTTGCAAGATCGCCCAAATCGGCCTCACCATTTTCGAGTGTGATATAAAAAACCAGGGCGAAAATCATCGCCTGGTTTTCCGTGCAATTCAAAAAATCCATCAATGGCCGTAAATGGGGCATAAGCCCTTTCATTGTTGTGGCAGCCATACCGCTATTCTCTGTTTTTTTGAAAATCTTTTCGATGTGATCGGTTAAATTCATAGGATTGAGTATTTTTGGAACTGCAAAATAAAACCACAGGTTCACCATGTATATGTGGACTTATAAATAAATATTTAAAATGCCAAAAAACAAGGATGCCTTAACCCGTTATAAAGTCATCAACCAGATGCTGGCCAATGGTAAAACTGCAACAAAAAGGCAGTTGGCCGATGCTTGTGCCGACAGGCTAAACCGGCCGATCAGCCTGCGCACCATCGAAAACGACCTACATGCCATGCGTTATGATGAAGGTCTTGGTTATTTTGCGCCGATTGAATACGATCATGCCAACCGTGGATATATATACAGCGAGGCGGGATACTCCATCGATAACCTGCCCCTGGATGATGAGGACATCCGTAACCTTGGCCTGGCGGCAAGTCTTTTGAAACAGTACAGTGGAGTAACCGCATTCAGTGAATTCAGCGGAACGATCGACAAGGTGATCAGGCTTATCAATTACAAAAAGCTTCAGTCAGATGGCAACAAACTGGATTTTATCGAATTTGAGAAAAACCCGACTACAACAGGCCTGGAGTTCATCGATCAGCTGATCCCGTGTATCAGGAAGAAAAAGGTAATTCATATCAGGCACCAATCCTTCTGGCGGGAGGACGTTCAGGAATTTACTGTACATCCCTTTTACCTGAAAGAGTACAGAGGGCGTTGGTACCTGGTGGGCTACTGCGAGGAGCGGGAAGATATCCGTATATTTGGGCTGGAACGGATTCTTAATATCGAAACCAAACCACTAAAACGATTCACCCCCAAACATTTTAACCCCGAAACCTATTTCGAAACATTCATCGGTATCAATGTACCCGAGGGCAAACCGGAGGAGGTGCTGCTGCGGTTTAAAAACAGCACCGGCAATTATATCCTTACCCAACCCATCCATCACAGTCAGCAACTGATCCGGCAGGAAGGGGAAACGCATGATTTCCGATACCTGATAGCCATCAATTGGGAGTTCATCGGTGTGGTGTTGAGCTGGCAGGGAAATGTGGAGGTGTTGGCACCGGCAGGATTTCGGGATAGGATTCGGAGGATTCTGGAGGAGAGTATCAGGGCTTACTGATTATAAATGAACAGACTTGTTATAGTCATTTAGCCAAACCGCCAATAATAGGTCCTTATCACTACTGCCCGACAAAATTCCTTGTATTGATCTCAGATTCTTTGCTTCACTCTGTTACGCTCAGAATGACAATAATCTAGGGGCAATAGGGAGGGGGTGGCGGGCGGCTTTGCCGCCGGCCACCCCCTCCCCTCTACAAATTTCCAGAGTACTTTGTCATTCTGAGCAAAGCGAAGAATCTACATTCTTTCAGCACAAGACTGAAAAAAAACCACTTCGTGGGAACATCCCTTTGGCAAAACAGGCAACTCCAATCTTTTATCAAAGAAAAAAAACATCATCGAATTGCACGAATTAAACGAATTTTATTTCGTGCAATTAGCGTAATTCGATGAAAGTAATCACGTGACGATATACTATTTCCTGGCAACTAATTTAACCTTATCCATTAATTTAGGATTGATCCAGGTTCCCTTCCCGATCATGATATTGAGTAGCTTACTCACATTATCAATTATTCCTTTTTCTTTTGCTTTTAGTAACAATCCTATGGTACCCGTAAACTTTATTTCCAGTTTAGACCTTCTCACTTTTCACCTTCTTCTTCTTCTTCTGCTCCTGTTCCCTGATAGCAGTTAGTTTTTTATGCATCGCATTGGCAGCGATCCTTCCGGCACCCATGGCCTGAATAACAGTTGCAGAACCGGTTACAATGTCTCCACCGGCATACACAAATTCCTTGGATGTTTCGTTGGTCTCAGGATCGACCTCGATGTAACCCCACTTGTTTCTTTTCAGGTCGGGTGTGGACTGGAACAGGATCGGATTAGGCCCGGTGCCAATGGCAATCACAACCAGATCACAATCAATAATGAAGTTTGACCCCTCAATCGGGACCGGCCTTCTTCTGCCACTTGCATCCGGTTCACCAAGTTCCATCCGCAGGCATTCTATGGCTTTGATGGTATTATTTTCAGTTCCGATATACCTGATGGGTGTGGTAAGCAACTTAAACTTGATACCTTCTTCTTCGGCATGGTGTACCTCCTCCTGACGGGCAGGTAATTCGTGCCTCGACCGGCGATATACAATGGTGACTTCAGTGGATCCGGTACGAATGGCTGTTCTGGCACTATCCATGGCAACATTGCCGCCACCTACCACCACTACCCTGTTCCCGCGTGGCATGGGTGTGTCGTATTCAGGAAATTTATAGGCTTTCATCAGGTTCATCCTGGTGAGGTACTCATTGGACGAAAAGACATTTCCGAGACTTTCACCCGGCACCTTCATAAAGCTTGGCAAGCCGGCCCCAACACCAATAAAAACAGCATCGAAGTGCTCGAGCAGCTCATCGATGGTAAGAATATTCCCAATTACATGGTTAAGTTCAAACCGGGTACCCAGCTCCTTAAGGAAATTGATCTCGAACTGAACAATGGATTTGGGTAACCTGAATTCGGGAATCCCATAGGTTAATACACCGCCGGTTTCGTGCAATGCTTCATACACGGTAACATCATACCCTAACTGGCACATATCGGCAGCAAGGGTTAATCCACCAGGCCCTGAACCAACAACTGCAATTTTCTGACCTGTACTCTCTTTGATTTCAGGAATTTTCACCAGGTCCATCTTACGCTCGAAGTCGGCGACAAACCGCTCCAGTCTGCCAATGGCAACTGGCGTGTCTTTAACCCCCAGAATACATTTTGCCTCACACTGGCTTTCCTGCGGACAAACACGTCCACATACAGCAGGAAGTAAATTTGTCTCTTTGATTTTTCTGGCAGCAACGTCAAATTTTTGCTCTGTAACCAGGCGGATAAATCCCGGAATATCCACATTTACCGGACATCCTTCAACACATAGTGGTTTTTTGCATTGTAAACATCTTCCGGCCTCAAGCAGTGCAAGCTCGCTGGTGTAACCATAAGGAACTTCCTGGTGGTTATGAACCCTCAGCGTCTGGTCCTGCTCAGGCATCATTTGCCTTGGGATTTTCAGCTTTATTCTTTTCTCATCTGCCTTGGTAAGCCCGTGCCATTCACAACCATATTTTAAACAAATATAAAAGGGCATTAGTTTTGAAAAGGCCGAGATGATCACTTCTCCAACAGGAGATCCACATTCGCCACAGGGCATGTCCTTTTTTACGATGCTTTTCTTACACTTTGGGCAGGTAAGGTCATCAAGAAGATCGCCATTTTCCAGGGCGATAGTTGAGTTGGCTTCGAAAACATCCAGATACGGGCTCAAAATAAGCTCCGTGTCCTTGCCCTTATATTTTGCGTCGAAATTCAAAGATTTTTCTTCGCGGACTTCCTTGTTTAGTGTATTATGACAATGTGGGCAATACGTATTAAGATACGATCTGAACTTTAAATATTTGATTTCCTGGTCTAGCATAGTCGTAACATTTTATCTGATTGAAGCCAATAATGAATCCTTTTCATCCTGCAAATAGAGTGAGTTCCTGTGCATCAACTCGTCAAAATCAACCTCAAAGCCATCAAAATCAGGCCCGTCAACACAGCAAAATTTTGTTGTATTATTCACCTTAACCCTGCAACCACCGCACATTCCGGTACCATCAATCATAATAGGATTTAAACTAACCATGGTCTTGACATTAAAGCTCCTTGTAAGCTTCACCACATTTTTCATCATAATAATCGGGCCTATGGCATACACCAACTTAATATCATAACGTTCTTCGAGGTACTTTTTCAGGGGTTCGGTAACAAATCCCATCTGCCCGTAACTTCCATCATCGGTGGTAACGATTATTTCATCGCAAATACCTTTCATTTCCCTTTCAAGAATTAACATTGCCTCATCCTTTGCACCGATAATTCCAATCACATAGTTGCCGGCATCTTTAAATGCCTTGGCCACATGATGCAAAATGGCCACGCCTGTTCCTCCGCCAACCATGACAACCGTACCTATATTTTCAATTTCTGCCGCCCGCCCCAGTGGACCGGATACATCTTTAACCGAATCACCTTCGTTGAGCGACCTTAATAATGCAGTGGTTTTTCCAACTACCTGGAAAATAATCGTTATAGTTCCGGCAAATGGATCTTTGTCGGCAACAGTCAAAGGAATTCTTTCACCGGTATCATTAACACGCAGAATCACAAACTGGCCTGATTTAACCTTTAGTGCGATTTTAGGTGCGCTGATATCAAACCTGATGATGGTTCCTTTTGCCATTTCTTGTTTACGTACAATTTGAAACATGCGTTTATCTTTTAATTAACAACTTGATTTTGATTATAAACCGGATCATTTGTGTAAGAATTGTCAGTGTATATAATCATCGTAAAATGAGAGTTCCAATATAATGTAATTTTATATGTGCTAAATTTCCGGATTCTTGTTTCGTCTGC
Organism: Bacteroidota bacterium; assembly: GCA_013203545.1. Lineage (GTDB taxonomy): Bacteria > Bacteroidota > Bacteroidia > Bacteroidales > 4484-276 > JABMQA01. Next base: position 5,971 of record JABMQA010000543.1, on the reverse strand, counting down.
TGATTTTTTTTTAAAATTCGCTGAACTTTTTTTAAGCTGTTCTACCACTCGTCACTATCCTCAAGCCTGATCTCATAAAGATCAGCTTCTTCCAACCCGTGCCACTTACACCCCTTTTTAGTACAGATATAAAAATCGATCAGTTTGGTTCTTGCGCTTAACGAAATACTTGCCACAGGTGAACCGCACTTCCCACAATCCTTATCTTTTACAATAAGGCTTTTATCGCAATGAAAACATTTTAAATCCTTTACCGTCTTGTCTTCGGGCAGGAAGATAGTTGATTTTGAAGTAAACACATTCAAATACGGACTAAGTAAGAGTTCTCCCTCCTCACCATTGGAAATTTTTAGCCTGAGCATCTCATTTTCGATCAGGCTTTTCTTGCAATGCGGACAGTACGCCGCCAGGAAAGTTCCTGTTTCAATGATCTCCCTGGCTTCCGATTCCTTTGTTATCTGGGGTTCGGAGTGGGTTCTCAAATCCAGATGCTTTGGGTATTCTCTCCCCCGGAAGCCATATTCCTGGTAAAGTTTTTTAAGTGCCAGCGTCAGGTCTTCAAATTCGATGGCATGGTTTTTACACCCACTCCGCGAACAGATACTTACCCGTCCACCCATGTCAAGATGAAAATCAATCATGGGGGCATCGCACGAATTGCATTTTGCCTTGCCCAACAATTGTGTTCTGCAATGCGGACAGAAAAATTCTACAACATCCCCGTCATTTATTTCAACTTCAGTGATATGATTGTAGCTGCCATAGATCGCACTCAACCAGATGAACCCTTTTTGGTTTTCGTTTTTGATAATTAAATTAATACTTTGTTCATTATCAACCTTCTTGCTGTGGTCCATCAAACTTTGGCCACAAACCGGACATTTTATAAATATGGTTATGAAATTGTACATCCTTTTGAAAATTTGATGGTTAATCCCCTAAAAAATTCAGGCACACAATATTAACATTTTTTAATTTGTTGACATATGACAAATATTATTTCATCGAAAAAAACAATTTCAAAAAACAATATACATTATTAATTATCAACAACAAACAGTAATTGGGGAAGCCATCCGGAGGGATAATTTATTCTTGTTTTAAATAAATGGAAATAAATGGGCCGGTGCATCCAACAATGTTTTTATCAGATCTCAACAAAGGCTTTCACAAAGAACCCTTTTATGTATCACGCAATTGATACAACGGAAATTCTTTTTTTACCATCCATTTTAACATTCAAAGGATCTTTAAACCGTACATGTTTGAAAAATTTTGTCTGGTTGACCAACTCCTGGCTATTCAGCAAATCGTACTTGATGTAGCTCCTTGATAATTCGGGTTGAATGGAAAAATACCCGACATTCATTGAGGTTACATTATGGAAAAAATGAGACCCTGATGAGGCATCAAGCGGAAATCCTTCATAACTTGTTTCCACAATTATTTTGGCATTGGATATCTGTGGCCATGTAACCGGGATACCAATCCATTGGTCACGGGTCCCCCATCTCCCGGGGCCAATTAAAATATATTTACGGTTTTCTTTAATCATAATCTGATTGAGCCCTTCGATCTCCAAAGCCATTTCGGGTGTTTTGCTTTTATTAAAAATGTTTTTACAAATGTAAATCACATCGTACAGATCTTCGATAATCCCATTTCCCATCCCTTTATCCGAAAATAAAATCACCTTTTCATCCTCAATTTTATCCAGTTCAATTTCGTAATCTTCAGCATTACCCAAAAGAGGCTTGATCTGAAGCAGGTAAAAAGAGGCTTTGTAATCTTTGTCTTTATTTAGATCAACAGCAAATTCAATTTCCACCGGCGATCCAAGCGCTTCCTTGACCACATCCAATACCACCTCGATGGTTTTGGCCAGTGGAACGTAATTGTACTTCAACACATTTGCAAAATTAACAATCCGTGGCCCATTCCGGTTCAGGCCTGGTATAATTACATTATTCTCAGGATCGTACACCGAAGCACAATGGCGAAGTGTTCCGTGCCTTTCGGCATCGTCAATATCCAGCCGGCGCAACCCGGCAGTATCGCCTTCAAGCAAATCAATATCATGTTTTTTAAGGTCAACAGCAAAAAAATTAACCTGGGAGTTTTTGTATTGATCCTTCGATGAGTTGATTTCGATATTAGGGTATTTTGGCGAAAACCGGTAAGCTTTTTCACCCTCAACAACATATTTCCCCAAACCCACCGCTGCAACGGCAAATCCCTCCTCAGGCTTCATGTGCGAAAAAGGGTAGTAATTGTACGACTGCGCAACACCACTGATATGCGGGTAAAAAACATCATTATACCGGTGCCCAACAGCCTCCTGAATGACAATCGCCATTTTTTCCTCTTCAATCTTATAATTAACCGCCCGTATATAATCCCTGGCGGTTTTTGAGAATACCGAAGCAAATACCAGTTTGATTGCATCCATGGTTTGACGCAGCCTTACACTTAGATCGGGGTGGTTATTGGGCAAAATATAGGTTTCGAAAATGCCTGCAAACGGCTGCATCAGGGAATCTTCAAATAACCCGGACGATCGTATAGCAAGGGGGTTTTTAATGAGCTCAAGAATGATCTTCAGCTTTTTGATCAAAGAATCGGTTAGCTGTCCCTCAATAAAGATCTTCTTAATTTTTTCATAGTCCTCTTCTCCATAAACCTGCTCATAAAGCTGGTTTCTTTCCATGAAATATTCGAATTCATCGGTACCGATCACGGAAGTTTTGGGCGCACGGATATGGATATTTGGAATATGTTGTGAAAAATCATAATTGTAAATCAATGTATTGATAAAAGCCAGGCCCCGCCCTTTACCCCCCAGTGAGCCCGGCACAAGGTAAACCACATTGCTTTCGTCGAGGATTGCATTTTTATCGAACGGGATGATTTTACCTTTATCCTGTTCATTCCTGAATTTCTGGATGATGCTGATCAGGTATTCACGCAATCCTTTCGGGCTTTTGAAATCAGTAACCTTATGCGGGTTGATAATTTTAGCCACCTGGATTTCACCGCGGGCCATCAACCAAAGTGAAAAATGATCCCGTTTGGCATGATAAATCAATGACTCATCAGGAATCGTACTCAGGTGGCGCTCGAATTCCTTCAACGATTTTGCGACAGCTATTTGTGCCCCCTTCTTATCCCTGTAAATAAAATTCCCAAAGCCGAGATAGTGTGTAATAAAACTTTTGATCTCCTGTTCCAGTGTTTCCGAGTCCTTGTTGATAAAACTTGCCCGGAGTTTATAGGCATACTGCGAGTTGCTTTCATCAGAAGATTGAATGACCGTGGGCAAATCCTTTATTTGGGATTTTATCAAACGGGCAAGCCGTAAGCCCGCCTCTTCATCCAATTCGCCTTCCCTGCTGAATTTAATATCAGAAATCAGGCAAAGCAGGTAATCCTTATAATTGTTGAATATGGCCAGGGCCTCTTCGTACGTGGAAGCCAGCAATATTTTTGGGCGGGCGCGCATCCTCAGCACTTTATACAGCTCGTCTGTACTCACATCGTCGATGATTCGTTTTGTTTGCGCCATCACGATACTATACAGCAGCGGAAGATACCGGGAGTAGTACTTAGCCGAATCCTCCACCAACAAAATGACCCTTACCATCCCTATCCTGGTATCGTTTTCCACGTTGATTTTATCTTCAACATGTTTGATCATGGCAAAGAAAACATTTGAGTTTCCATTCCATGTAAATACCCTGTCGATGGTCTTCAGTTCTGCCCTTTTGCTTTCAAAAAATTGTATGTCGCGGTTGTTGTTCAACAACATATAAATGGGAATGTATGGGAAATCCTCCTTGATGTTTTCACTTAATGCAATGGGCAACTTTTTATCGGTACCCACCATAATAATTATCAGATCGAAATGCTTATCCTGCAATTGCTCAAAAACTTCTTCAACGCTCGATACACCTGTGATTCTTGGAACCAGGGTTAAATTCAACTGATGATATTCATCAAGCACGTGCTCCGAAAACCGCCCCTCCTTTTCGATACTGTAGGCATCGTAAAGGTTTGCAACCAGCAGTATTTCCTTTACCTTAAACATCATCAGGTCGTGATAAATATCGCGGGCATAATTGTTTTTATTTAAGAATTTTTGCAGTAGTTGACGGCGCTGCGATTCATCTGCTGTTTTACCACCGGTGGGTTGGGTTTTTTCACGAGACTTGGCAAGAACATGTTTTCCTGCAATGCTGTTAATAAATCCTGAAATCATTCCTGCCAGGTTTTCGATCAGGTGGCGCTCCTCTTTCAGGAATGGGCCGTCATCAAGTATGGGAAACGATTTATGATAATAGATTTCCACAGCACCATCTTTATTATCGATGGTTTCGAAGGTTTGTTTCTGCTCCCACTGTGATGGCTTAAAATGTGCCGTCGTAAAAGATTTATCACCATAAACAATCCTTGCCGAGGTAAATTCAGGATATTGCCACGCCCTGGGAAGTATCATTGCTATTTGTTGCAGGGTTTCAGGAATAGGCTGCCCCTGCCTCAGGATGGTACTGGTCTCATTGATACAGGCAAGTTCCTTGAGGCGCTCGGTAGTGCTCAGGGTGGTTTCACGTCCATGTATCCCATTCAGATAACCCTGAACCATACTTACAATATTGTTGATCAGGTTTCGCTCTTCCTTCAAAAACGGGCCTTCATCAACAGTTGGATACTCCTTTAGATAAAAAATTTCGAATGAGCCTTTTTTATGATCTATGGTTTCGATAATCTGTTTTTGAACCCAATTTGATTCAATAAAATACGGGCTCACATATTTTTTCCCGTCAAAAATAATCCGGGCAACCGTTTGCTCAGTATATTGCCACCCATCCGGAAGTATTGCTACCACTCTTTGCAGCGTTTCCTCGATGGATCTTTCCTCTTTTAATATCTCCCGCGTATCGTTGATGGTCTGGAGTTCCTTCAGCCTTTCGATATTTTCTTTTGCCAGCCTGTCCAGTTCTTCCCTGGATAAATCCTTGTTACTCATTACAATTATCAAATATTGTTAACTATTTAAAGCCATATTTCCAAAACAGCCAACTAAAGTAGATGTTTTCTGTTAATAAAATAACAAAGCCAATAAAATGCTACGCTATTTTTTCTGACAATTTATCAAAGGTATAAAAAGAATGATCAAAAATGGATAAATGAATTGCATGTATGAGCGTCAGTTTAAAAAATTGTATTTTCGCACCAAATTCGTTTTCTTAGGCCAAAGAAGCTATCAGGCAAGTTTATGAGTAAGATCAAAGTAATTTTAATTGATGAACATCCGATTGTCAGATCTGGCATCGTATCGCTTTTGGACAGTACGGAAGACATCGAGGTGATTGAAGCCGTTAAGGGTGTTGATACTTTTTTTGAAAAGATGCGTCATATGCCTGCTACTTATGGTCAGGTGGTGATTTTCGATGTTTACAATCCCAACGATCTTGAGATCGAAAACATCAGGAAAATAAAAAAGGCCTATGGGAAAATCAGCATCCTGGTACTGGCCATGTACTCAAACGAAACCTTCATCCTGAAATGTATCAAGGCCGGGGCCAAGGGATTTTTATCAAACCAGACCACACGGAACGAAATCGTTGAAGCCATTTATACCTTAAGAAGTGGATACGAATACCTGGGAAAATCGATAACAAACATTATTTTAAATAGTTACCTGAGCCATTCCAAGATCGGCGATAACGGCCAGGCGGAAATGGCACAGCTATCATTGCGTGAAATGGAAGTGCTAAAATTGTTTGGTGAGGGACATACCAACCAGGAAATTGCAGACAAACTTTTTATTTCCATCCGAACAGTTGAAACCCACAAAAACAATATCATGAAAAAAATTAACCTTCGCACAACCGTTGATTTGGTTAAGTTTGCCATCAGGAATAATATTATTGATATTTAGAGTTTGGAGTTTGGAGTTTGGAGTTTGGAGTTT
>JABMQA010000542.1 GCA_013203545.1 Bacteroidota bacterium | reverse complement strand
GAAACTACTACAAAGAGCAGGAATTATCATACTGTTGTTTGCCCTGATTTCATCCATCCTCTATTTCGGATCCAATTTTAATACAAATCAAAAGGGCCCTGACGAATCCGAAAATGTCCGCCAGACAAATAACATTCCTCTGTTCAGGACGGATTCAACAAATCCGATTCTTCCGGATGAAATATATCCAACAATTGAAAATGCAGGCTCAACTGAAGTACCTGAATTTGAACTGCCCATCCATTCCAATCTGGTTCCCTCAAATAATTTACCTGGTTCAAACAGGAAGGTATCGGGCATTCCGGAAGATAATCCTGAATTTTTTAATAATCAGGATCCGATTTTTAAAGTGGGGGATCACGCCGCAGTAAATTATCATGATCTCCACCCATCAACAATGAAATCCAAAACGGTAAACGATTTTATCAGAACGAACAGATATTTTAAACAGGTACTTAACCAAAATGAATATCCGGCGTCAAATACGCTTTTAAATCAAGATGGGAAAAACCGGTTTGGTTTTGAATTGGGACTTTTCATCAAACCTGTTTTTGTCAAGGATTTTTCACCTACAAGCACCCAATGGATAGCAGGGGAGGCAGCCGGAATAACTGTATCAATGATCTCCTCCCGGTTTCTCCTGGAAACAGGATTTACCTATAGCCGGCTTGAATTTGATGATGAAATAGATATCCGTTATTACAGCTATCAGTTTCTGGGGTCAGTGATCAGCTTTGAAAACTATGAGGTGATCGAATATGTGGATGAACAGGGTGATACCATTACCGAAAACAGATACCATCCCGAACTGGTGGATTTGTATGACTCCACTTTTCAGGAAACCGAAAAGCCTGACCGCATAAAACTATCGAGAATTGAAATTCCATTGATAGTTGGATACAGGATTAAAGAAAGCGGCAGGTATTTCATGGATGTGAAAACCGGGTTGGAACTTTCTGTGATAAGCAGCATGAAAATGTCGGGAGGACAAACGATTGACGGCGACACCAGAATCGTGGCCATCGATAGTCAACTGCCTGATAAATATAGTGTGAAATGGAAATACCATTTATCGCTGGGGGTAGGATTAAGAATTGGAGAAAAGTTATCGCTGTACGGTGAGCCCACAATGTTATGGTACCTTGAACCGATGAGGAATGTGGGAAGCGGAGAGATGATAAAACCATTTGAAGTCGGCGTTAAGGTGGGGATCAGGTGGGCGTTTTGAATAAACCCTGTCAGGTTAAAAAAATAAAATTACCAACACAAAAAATATCAAAACATGAAAAAGCAAATCGTATTAACAATCATTTCAGTTTTTCTTTTCAGTGCCCTCTTTACACAGATAACCAACTACGACGATGTAGCTGTAATTGTAAACGACAACAGTCAGGTATCCCTCGAGATCGGAGCATATTTCAAACAGGCCCGTAATATCCCTGATGTAAACATGATCCACATCCGGACTCTAACCGATGAAGAGATCGACACCATCGAATTCAGGAACATCCAGTACCAGATTAAGAATTACATTTTGTCGCAGGGGCTGCAAACGAAGATCAATTACCTGGTTACCACCAAGGGTGTTCCCTTTGATATTGTGGTTGATTCCTGCCAGATTCCAGGATCATTTCAAAAATGTTCTGCAGTGGAATCGGAACTCACTCTTTTACTCAGTCCTGACAGTGCTGAAATTATAGAAAATGGATTCCACCAGAACCCCTATTTCCAGGCAGGCGGACATTTCTCTTCAAGTGACTGGGGCATATTTCTGGTGTCGCGACTTGACGGCTACACAAAGGAGGATGTCTTTAACATGATCGATAAAAGTGGGCCTGAAAAATATGTGGATAAAACCCTGGCTCAGGTCATTTTTGATATCAGCTACCTGAGTGATACAAATATCCTCAATCTCTTTGTGTCGCACATGCAGTCGGCCATTGTTACGCTTACGGCACATGGCTGGAACACATGGCTCCACGGCGATTCCACCCTGCCGTCCAATGAAGGGCATGTGCTCGGATTTGTGAGTTTCAACTACCAGCCATCCAACAAGGTGCTTGATTTTAGCTGGGAAGCGGGTGCTTTTTCACAAACGGGAATGACAGGTCCGGTATTTACTTTTTATGATTCGCTGAATCCAACCAACGATTTGATCCCGCCCAACATGATTTCAGAAGGGTGTGCCATTTCATCCGGATGGGTTCACCCCTACTTCGCCTCACTGATTACGAGTTATGAAATACTGTTTGGTAAATACCTGTCTGAGGAAGAAAATCCTTATAACATTGCTGAAAGTTACTACATGGCAACCCGTACTTTATCCTATATGAATATTTTGATTGGTGATCCCAAAACTACCATTACCACAAAGGGGGGGAATGCGGTTGATGAAAAACATTGTTTGTTTGAAGAATTTATCGTCTATCCAAATCCGGCTGGATCTCAGGTAACCATCAGGATTAATTCCAGAAGCAGTACAACAGCCCTAATCAGAATTTTTAACCAGACCGGCAGGGTGGTGAGTTCCGATCAAAAAGTTGCCATTGCCGGTAGAAACGAATTTCTGGTACCAACAGATCATCTGGAAAACGGATTGTATTTTATTTCAATTCTTGATCAATCGGGAGCAGGACAACACAGTAAGCTGATGGTCCGGCATTGATCAATGTTCGTGAAATGCTGGCGCCTTCCGGTGTTTTGTGCCGTTTTCATACGCATAAGCTATTTCGATCAAGACCGGTTCGCTCCACGCCCTGCCAAAAAAGGAAATTCCCACAGGTAGGCCATCGATAAACCCCATGGGAACTGTTATATTGGGATACCCGGAGATAGCTGCCGGAGATGAGCTTCCAAGAATATATGCATCGCCATTCACCCAATCCGTTTTCCAGGCTGGCGATCCGGTAGGTGCGATGATGGCGTCCAGGTCATTCTCATCCATCACCCGGTCGATCCCTTCCTTGCACATGGCGGTATGCATTTTCTCCAATGCCTCTTTGTAAATTTCCGAATTCAGATCACCCTTTTCCTGGGCCATTTTTAGAAATGCCTGATCATAGTTTCTTAATTCCACACTATCAGATTCATTAAAGGCAATGAGCTCTTCCACACTTTTAACCGGGGCATTTTCTCCCAATGAGGCAAAATATTTATTCAACCCATCCTTGTATTCAAACAGCATCACTTCAAACGACATTTCATTGGCATTGCTCTTTGTAATTTCATCGATCTCAATAATTTCAACACCCTGACTTTTCAGGTATTCAACCGCCTGATCCATTAAAGCATCAACTTTAAAGTGCTGGCCAAAGGGTTTCATATAGAGCCCAATTCTTTTGCCCTTCAACCCATCTGTATTTAAAAAGGGCGTATAATCCGTAAATGATTTTCCCAAACCCATTGGCGTTTTGCCGTCAGAGGGGTCAACGCCTACCATTGTTCCAAGGCAAATGGCGGCATCCCTAACAGTACGGGCCATCGGACCGGGTGTGTCCTGTGTAAAAGAAATTGGTATGATTCCAGAGCGACTGATAAGTCCAACTGTTGGCTTAATCCCAACGATACCATTGGCCGTAGATGGGCAAACAATGGAGCCGTTGGTTTCGGTGCCGATGGCAACCACACAAAGATTGGCTGAAACAGCAACTCCCGATCCGGAACTCGAACCACATGGATTCCTGTCTAAAACGTAAGGGTTTTTTGTTTGACCACCAATCCCACTCCATCCACTGGAAGAGAGATTTCCACGGAAATTGGCCCATTCACTCAGGTTGGCTTTTCCCAGGATTACTGCACCGGCTTCCCTGAGCTTTTTTGCCACCCAACTGTCCTGTAAAGGATGTGATCCCTTGAGTGCCCTCGATCCGGCTGTGGTTTCCATCTGGTCGTGTGTGTCGATGTTATCTTTCAGCAATACGGGTATCCCGTGCATCGGACCTCTTGGTTTCCCTGCAGCCAACTCCTCATCCAGTTGCCTGGCAATTTGCATCGCATCCGGATTGAGTTGAATGACTGCATTGAGCTGCGGACCGTTTTTATCAATGGCATCAATCCGGTCAAGGTAGTAACCTACCACTTCCTGAATCTTAAATTCCCCATTTTGATAACCCTGTCTGATCTGGTTGATGGTATATTCTTCCAGGTTTAAACCATCTCTGTTTCCGATTGGTTTATCATTTCCACATCGAAATAAAACCAGTGAAAACCCTAAAAATAAAATCAAAAAAAAGTGCTTTTTCATGCGGTCAATGTTTTGTGTTGAATTCTGTAAAAATAGCGTTTTTAGGATGTTAATTCTTATCTTTTCCAAAAATGTTTTGGTTTTGAACTTCTTTTTCCTATATTTGCCCGTTGCATTCATGAACTTATGTATGAAATGAAGACTGATCGTCAGGCAACACCTCTTGCCCCGATCTCTTACCAAAAACACAAACAGAAATTCTTTGGCTTTTAATTAATTGGAGAAATTGTATTAGTAATGTCAATTTGTTGAGTTGACAATTACATGAATAATAATCACACATTTTTATTAAATGGGGTATGTAATCGTCTCCCGTAATATAATTGAAAGGTTTACAGTTAATTACAACGTTTCTTGTTCCTATGTTATTAAGAATATAGATCATTCTTTCAGGATTTAAGGATTCTAAGTTGTTTATTTGGTCGATAATTATTGTAATGTTCTACTTAAGTTCATATTATCAACATGTTAGTCAACGGGTAATGATTGCACACCCCATTTTTTATTAATTAAAACCCAATGAATATGAAACAATTTTCCAAATTAGTGTCAATTATGGTGCTGCTCTTGTTTTTAGGATATCAAGGCACAGCACAAACACGTGGGCGGATCGCCAATATCCAGGCGGAGCAACGTGTGGACGGATCCAACATCGTTGATGTCTATTATGATCTTACGGGATTTATAGACGGTTACATTATTTCGGGCGAACTTTATCAGAACAACTACCTGGTGGGAACAATTCTGGAAGAGTATTGTACCGGTGATTTCGGACCGAACATTACCTCGGGCAACAACAAACACTTTGAGTATAACATTGGTATGCACAAACCCAATGTGGAGTGGTCCCGTATGCAAATCGAAGTCAGGGCTTATTTCCCGGCCGGGGAACCCTGTCCGGGCCTGCCCACAGTAACCCATTATGGCCAGATATACGAAACCATCCAGATTGGCGGACAATGCTGGTTAAAAGAAAACCTGAATACCGGAACCATGATCGATTACCAGGTGCTTCCATGGCTTGACGACCAGATCGAGAAGTATTGCTATGACAACGATCCGGCAAACTGTGAAACCTACGGCGGGTTGTACCACTGGTGGGAAGCCATGTTTTATGGCCAGGGCCTTCCAGGAGCTTAGGGTATTTGCCCTTCGGGCTTTCATATTCCTACAAATAACGAGTTTACGGTTTTAGCCGACCTCTATAGTGGCTTTGCAGCTGCCGGAGCCCCGTTGAAAGCGCTGGACTTCTGGAATGCCCCTAACACGGGAGCAACCAATGCCAGTTTCTTTACGGCCTTTGGTGCAGGAACGGGCTATAATTCTGCGGGTCTGGGTGGTCCGGATGCCTGCATACAGTTAAATGAGGTTTCTTACATGTGGACTTCAAGTATGACCGCAGGCCCCAATAAGCCGGCATTCGCTTTATACCACAGCACAGCCACTGCTGCACTCATTAATTTAGCGGCTGAACCCTTTCCTTTTGGCAGTGTAAGGTGTATGAAAGATTGTGATCAACAACCATCCGCTTCAGTTGCCGGCCCTGATCAGGTTGTGACAGGGGGCAATTATACGGCCCTGGCAGCTAATACACCGGAATATGGATTGGGAATTTGGAAAATCATCAGTGATCACATGTCCGAAAAACAGGGTATTATGGAAGATAAATGGGATCCCAATTCTGGATTCTATGGGTATCCCGGTGAAGTTTATACCCTTGAGTGGCAAATATCAAATGAATGTACCCTTACTAGCGATGCATGTGATATCACATTTTCAGCGATTGAATGTGGTAGTGATTTCGTTGACCAAAGAAACGGAAAAATATATCCAACTGTTCAGGTTGGTAATTATTGCTGGATGGCCAGGAATATGGACATCGGTGAACAGACCGAAATGGGCACGAATATTAACGATGGGATTATTCAAAAAACCTGCTACAATGATGATCAGGCCAATTGCGAAATTTATGGTGGTCTGTATATGTGGAGCGAAGCCGTTCAACACAATTATTCGGGCAATTACAGGAGGGGTATCTGTCCACTTGGATGGTTTATTCCTACTGACGCAGCATGGTGCGACCTAACATCGTCCCTTGATGCTTCAGTAAACTGTGGTGCCACTGATTGGCTTGGAACCAATGCCGGCGGACAACTGAAGGAGTCGGGAACCGGTCATTGGCTGGGGCCGAATACAGGGGCTAACAACTCAAGTGGTTTCACGGCACTCGGCGCAGGTTATGCAGTAACCTATCCCACTGCCGGATTCAATGATATGAATGTTTCTGCACGGTTCTGGACATCCACACATGCGTCATCCCAATCAAGGTATTACTGGTACCTCGGCTACAATGAGGCTCGTGTTGGCAGGTATCCGCTTAGCTCATACTATAATGAAAACAGCGTGAGGTGTGTACATTATCCTGACTTTAAATAACGGAGGTAGATATGAAAAACATGATAAAATATACATTATTTGTTGCATGCCTGTTTGGGTCATCCCTGATGCATGGTCAATATTTTTCGGAATTCTCCAACTCATTCCCCATGGACACAAAAATTCCATCGGTAAGCAACTGGTGTCCCTTTGCAGGGGACTACTACCTTCCCGGTCAGGAAATTTACCTGGAATATGACATCTGGGAGAGTAATCTTACAAGCGTGGAATTGGGTTTCAGCTCCACTGAAGGTGGCAATATTCAGGTTTTGCAGACATTGCCCTTTGAAGGGCCTGTTACGATCACCTTGCCCAATGTTAGTACATCATTCGCGAAATTGTACATCATCGCAAAAGACGCGTATGGGCATGTGAACTACCACGGGATTCCCAATGATGGGTATCTTAACTTCGGAGCAGCCACACAAACACTGAACTTACCCGCTGGCTGGTCCGGAATATCATTGGCATATGTTCCTCTAGATCCCGATCCGGTGGTGATTTTTGCTGACATAATTTCTGACATAATTATACTGCAGGATTTGGAGCATATTTACTGGCCTGGTGGAAATGTCTTTACCCTGAGTGCATGGGATATTTTTGATGGTTATGTCATAAAAACAAATAACCCGGCAACAATAGATGTCCAGGGCACATCACTGGAATGCGATGATATGTGGGGTGAGGTTCCCGAAGGCTGGGGACTTATTCCTATCGTGGCCGGATGTGACCTTGATGCCGAAAATTTCTTCTGGTGGAACCTGTGGTCGAGTGTGATCATCAAAGAGGCCTGCGGATGGAGGGTTTTTTGGCCTGCTTACAACATCAAATCGCTTGTGGTATGCGAACGCGGGAAATCCTACTTTGTTTACTCAACGATGGCTAATGGCGATTTCGGATGGTCTCCCTGCTACGAGGGTGACCGCTCAACTGAATTTGATGATATTGTCATTCCTGGAAGCTGGAACAATCCCACAAGTTCGGCATCTTCACATATCATAGCTTTTCCGCAGGATGTACTGTCGGAGGCAGGAATAACAGAAAATATGATACTGGGCGCTTTCAACTTCGATGGCGTCTGTGTCGGGGCATCTCCGGCAAAGGCATTCCACATTACTGTTTTTGGCGATGATATTACAACAGAAGCTGTTGAGGGAATGACAGTTGGGGAACCTGTTTACTTACGTGCATGGAACCCTGAGGCGAAGAAAGAATTGTTGTTAACACCTGATTTTGATTTCAGCCTGCCAGACCAGGGTTTGTTCAGCGGGAACGGTATGTCGGCTGTTACCGGATTGAAAGTCGGTGCGCTGGGGGTTGATGACCTCTCAGGGAATAAGGTCAGTATGTATCCAAATCCATCCACGGGATTGTTAACCATTGAAATCCATGTGGGTACTGAATACCAGATAACGATTACCGATGTGAAAGGTTCTGATGTTGCATCACAAATGATTGATGGGAAAACGACCCTTGATCTGACACATTTGCAAAAAGGGATTTATTTTGTTAAGGCGACCAGCGGTAACATTGTAATGGTACGCAAGCTTGTACTGAAATAGATTTTAAGGTTTCCTGATCGTAATGAAATGGAAATCCAACAAATCTGCATATTATTATTAAGCTCCGGGTAGAAAATATCCGGAGCTTTTTTTTGGTTCCATTATACAGTATATCGAAAAGGTAAAGAAACCAGAAAGCCCTTAACCTTACAGATAATTACCTTATCCGGTAATTGAGCATCATCATCTTTTGGTAAATAATCCATGCGACATCTTCCGGGAATTGCTTAATTTTGGTGGTGTGTTAATTACAGATTCAATTAGAGTTGCTATCTTTGATGAATGAATGCAAAAACTTCACATATTGGTCAATTGATAAGACAATCCATAACTTCCATTGATCCACTTGCAGAGGTATTTCTCTATGGTTCCAGGGCCCGGGGAGACGAGCGGGCTGATTCTGATTGGGACATTTTGGTTTTAACAACCAATCCCATTGATTTAAACATTGAAAAGGAATTCAGGGGAAAATTATATGACCTTGAATTGGAAACAGGCGAGCCTTTTTCAATGTTTATTTACACAAAAAATGACTGGCTTACAAAGCAAAGGATTACTCCGTTTTATCAAAATGTAATTAAGGAAGGAGTTAGGCTATGACTACCGAAGAAAGAGTTGAGTATGTAACGTATAGGCTTCATTCAGCTCATTTAACCTATGATGCCGCAAAAGTTTTAGCTGAAAACGGATTCTGGAATTCAGCTGTAAACAGACTCTATTATGCTGTCTTTTATGCGGTGAATGCCTTCCTTGTTCTTAATGAGGTTCAGACAAAATCACATTCGGCCACAAAAAGTCAGTTTTCCTTTCTTTTTGTAAAAACCGGACGGTTCGATAAGAAGTATGGTCGTTTACTTGCCCAACTATTTGATTGGAGGCAGAAAGGTGATTATGAAAATATATTTGACTATGATCAAGAGTCTGTAGAACCTCTATTTGAACCTGTTTACGACATGATTAGGGAGATTGAAAAAGAAGTTAACAATATTATCAAGCAGCGTTAATTCTTAATTACTTTTCTAAACACCATTTCATCATCATACGCCAACCGCAACATATACATACCTGCAGGTAAGCCCTTCAGGTTAAGGCTTTTTGTAAAATCCGTTCCCGGAATGGAAAACTGATCTTCCATTACCTTTATCATTGCATTATTGAAGATAGTTGCTACTATGGATTGGTTTTCAAATCCCTTCAGGGCAATATTAATGACATCACTGGTCGGGTTCGGATAGATGCTCACAATATTTGTTTGATTTGGTGTTTCTCCGGTTCCGGTAAAATCAACCATGCCGAATTCGTAAATGGCAAACCTGCCGAATTCCGGTTCAAAGTTTTCAATAATAACCCCGCTGCTGTTCTTAACCCTGAAATACCCTGTTCCCTGGGTTGAACTATGCCACCAGTACAATCCATCGTCAGCGCTGTCGTCGATCCTGAGTTTGTAGCAACCCAAACCAAGTGACATTAAGTTCGAATAAACCGTATTGTTTTCAAGGTTATCCATATTTAAAATAACATTTCCTTCCAGGTCGGTTAACGAG
>JABMQA010000541.1 GCA_013203545.1 Bacteroidota bacterium | reverse complement strand
TGTTTCTGGAGAAGGTGTTTCTGGAGAAAGCACAAATAGTTACGGTGTTTTTGGATCAAGCCCGGCAGGTGGTGTAAGAGGGGAGAATGGATCCGATTTCTATGGAATTCTTGCAGGTGAGTTATCAGATCCGGTAACAGCCTCGTATGGTGTTTATGGTTCTGAAGAGGATGGAAGTTTTGGGATGCTGGGTGTTAAAGTGAATGGTTTTACCTATGGTGTTTATGGAAATGGAAACGGAGGCCAGGCAGGAGTTTTTGGCGAATATGATGGGGCAGGAAAAGGAGTTCAAGGTAAAAGTACGGATGGTTATGGAGTTTATGGAGAAAGTACAAATAGTTTTGGTGTTGTAGGATCAGGCCCTTTAGGTGGTATAAAAGGAGAATTGGGGCCCGATTTATTTGGAATTCTTGCAGGTGAGTTGTCAGGTACGGTAACAGCATCGTATGGTGTTTATGGTTCTAATAAGGATGGAAATTATGGGATGCTTGGTGCTGAGGTGGACGGTCTAAGTTATGGTGTTTATGGAAATGGAGACAACGCGGGCGTTTTCGGTGAACATGAAGGAGGAGGGCCTGGTGTACGAGGTAAAAGTGTTAATGGATTTGGAGTATGGGGTAAAAGTGACAATGGAGATGGTGTTTATGGAGAATCCACCAATGGTTCTGGCGTAGTTGGAATTGGAAGTTATTATGGTATTTACGGACAGTCAAGTGGTGGTCATGCAGGATATTTCGAAGGAGAGGTCTATATCCAAACGAAACTGGGGATAGGAACTACAAACCCGGCTACAACTTTGGATGTGAATGGAGTTACCCAAATGGATGGATTTGAAATGCCTACAGGTGCAACAAATGGATATGTATTAACTTCTGACGCCAACGGATCCGGAACATGGATGCCTGATAATTCATTTAATTTACCGTATGCTGATTCCATTTTAACTTCTGATCCTGCAATTAAAATCATTAACAAAGGAAGCGGCAATGCCATTTACGGCAGGCATAACCATGGCCAGTATGGGATTCTGGGAGCAGATATGGATGGTTTTCATTGTGGTGTTTATGGAAATGGAACAGAAGGACATACAGGGATTTTAGGTGTACATGATGGAGCTGGATATGGAGTTATGGGAAGAAGCGCAAGTGGACCTGGCGTTTATGGTAATAGCACCAATCAATATGGTGTGGCTGGCATTGGAGTAGGTGGTGGTGTTTATGGCCAATCCAGTGCAGGTCATGCAGGGCATTTCGTAGGTGATGTTTATGTGAAAAATAAACTGGGGATTGGAACTACAAATCCCCTCACAAACCTGGAAGTTTCCCACCCGGAAGATTCATGGTTAAGAATTAGTGCCGATAACAACAATTTAGGAGGCGATGATGGAACACAAAATGCCTACTTGCAATTTACAACCGATGGGGGTAGTGAGCAATTCGATGGACTGATCTGGCTGGAAAACCTGAGTGGGGATACCAAGTTGCATTTTGATGTTGAAGATCTGGAAACCATGGTTATGCACAATGGCAGAGTTGGGATGGGTACAATAACCCCTGGAGCTCCGCTTGAGGTTAGCAGTCAATCGGGTTTACCAACTCTAATTCTTGACAGGGCAACCGGCCAGGCAAGTATTAAAAGTACTTCTAGCGAGTACCTGATGCTGGAAAGCAACGGAAACGCGTTGGGGTTAAACTGGTACACATCCGACAATGTTGTAATGGTTAATGGTGGCGGATATGTCGGTGTTGGAACAACAAGCCCGGCCAGTAAATTTACCAATTCTTCCACTCTGGCTTCTGATGGAACAAAATCGACCGAAACCAGTGGCATTAACTGGCGGATATCGGGAGGTGGATATGCGCTTGGCATCGAAAATATCTCAGGGGGAGGTTCAGGCTTGCTGGTGGATGCAGGAAATAATGGGGGAACCGGTTCCACTGTTGCTCATTTTGTTTCAAACAATGTGTCGTTGATGCATATTGGAGAGAATGGAAATGTGGGAATTGGAACAGCTTCACCCAGTCAAAGATTAACGGTATATAACGGATCAACAACCGGAACTTACACAACAAGCGGCTGGCTGCATAGTTCGGATGCAAGGCTTAAAACCAATATCTCGAAAATTGATAATGCTCTCGAAAAAGTGATGGATATGGAAGGTGTGTATTTCAACTGGAAAGACAATAAATCAGAGCATCAGGTCGGCCTCATCGCCCAGGATGTGTAGAAAGTGCTACCCGAAGTGGTCAACCAGGATGAACAGGGTTTATACAGTGTTTCCTATGGAGGTGTCGTACCTGTATTGATTGAAGCTATTAAAGAACAACAAAAGGAGATTGAAAAATTAAAGGAAATTATTAATATGCTGAAAGACTAATAGTAATTCATAATCATTAGCTGACTAAAATTAATATTTATTATGATTATTTGTAAAATATTTTAATTATTCACTGGCTTTATAAACTAAAAATCCAGACCTTTGAGAGTTTTATAAAATATTGTACTATCAGTATTAAGAAATGAAACACCCATGATAAGCAATTTTTAACACTCACGAGAATGATTAAAAGGTAAACAATTTTCCCGCAGATTGCGAAGATAAACGCAGAAAAACTATCTGCGAAAATCTGCGTTATCTGCGGGAAACAAATTTTATACAGATGAAAAAAAAGACTGATCCCAATCATCCGGCGAGTAAAGATTTTAATAAATTGTCGCAGAAACATATGTTTGAATTGTATGAGCAGATGTTTGGCGAGGTTGGTACTGTAAATGTTTTGCAAAAAACTTCTGAAGTAGTTAGCGAGATTTTAAATGCGGAAAGAGCCACAATATATATTACAATTAAGGAAACCCAGGAATTGAAATCCGTTGCGTTTATTGGTAATGTTTCACAATCAATAATTATTCCTATCAATAACGAATCACTTGCAGGATATTGCGCTCAGGCAAAGCGCTCTTTTGTGGTACCTGATGCATATGGAGACTTTAAATATTTAGATCCCGGGATTAGATTCGATAAGTCATGGGATGAGGTGAATGAGTTTAGGACGCGTGACGTTATTTGCGTTCCCGCAATATTCAAAGGAGAAGTAATGGGTGTTGTTCAGGCCATTAACAGTAAAGGAGATCCTTTTCATGAATCTGATATCATCCCATTAGAAAACATTTCTCCCTTTATTGCTTATGCCCTGTACCATGCACGCTTGTATGATGAACTGGCAACTTTAAAAGGCCTTGAAAAGGAAAAAGCAGAATTCATGCGGGTTTTAGTCCACGAGCTAAGATCGCCTGTAGCCACTTCAAGGATGTTGGTGTCTACAGTACTTTTTACATTGAAAGGGGATTCACAAATCACCTCGGCACTTAATAAGGTAGAAAATCGCCTGGATCAGCTGTTACTGCTTGTTGAAGATATCCTTCATATGTCAAGGATTAAGTCCGGAAATCCTCTGGGCGACATCAGTATTTATGATCTTGCCGTAGAGACAAGTACCACATTTGAGAAATACATCGAAGAAGCCGAGGCAAAGGGATTGACTATGAAATTAGAATTGCCGGATTATCCAGTGCGGATCCGTATTGATATTCATGGGTATCGATTGATTTTGTCCAACCTTATATCCAACGGGGTTAAGTACACTTCAAGCGGATCGGTCAATGTATCTTTAGGGCAAAATAATAAATGGGCAATTCTAAAAATAAGGGATACCGGTATGGGCATTCCTAAAAATGATATACCAAATTTGTTCACAGAATTCTTCCGTGCCACAAATGCACGTAATAGTAAAATTATAGGTACAGGTATTGGATTAGCAGGAGTTAAAGAACTCGTAACCCGTTTTGGTGGATTACTGGAATTAAATACTGAAGAAAATAAAGGATCAGAGTTTATTGTACGACTTCCACTAATAAGTAAGCAGGATGATTTAAAATAGGCAAAATTTATATATCCGGTTTTTCTTTGGAATTAACCGGATTTATTTGGATATTTGTGACAAATTAAAATTTTAATCTTAATTCAGTCAAATAATAATAAATAGTTAACCTTTTAAAAAGTACAAAAATGAACGTAAAAAAAATCTTGGTCGTAGATGATGATGTTGATATCCTCAATGCAATGAGTACCATACTCAAAAGCGAGGGATATTATGTGATTACTGCAAATAATAAGGAAGAAGGCCTGAAATTAGCACAAGATACAATACCGCATTTGGCTATTCTTGATGTAATGATGACCACCCGTTATGAGGGTTTTGAACTAGCTGAAGATCTGATAAATGATCCGGTTTGTAAAAATATACCTATTCTGATGCACACTTCTATTGAAGTTCTTATAACAAATCAGGAAAGCGTAAGGGATATGGCAAGGGAATACAGACAAGATCCTAAATACAGGGAATTACAGGTTATTTTGTTGAAAAACATCGATTCAGGTAATGCTGGAATTGATTACAGAACTGAGGATGGAAAATCAGTTTGGGTACCTGTTTGCGGTTTCCTGAAAAAGCCCATGGATCCGAAGAAACTGATAGAGGAAGTCAATTCATTGCTGAATAAGTAAGAATATGCCTTCATGTAGTCATGTTCTAAGACTACATTTTTACGTTTGCTACTGATTTTTAGGACTGATAATAGGTGATACATAATTGGGTATCTTACGACATCCATGTATTAGCCAGGGCACGATTCATGGGGCGAGTAACTACTTAACTTCTACCTGATTTCCCCCAAACGCACATTCCATACTCTCAGGGTATCGGGGCCAAATATCTTTTCTTCCTTTATCAGATGAAAATCAGCTTTTCTTCTGAAATCTATGGAGGTTAGCCCGGAACCGGTAGGATCGCTAAAAATTTGCTTGAACTTAAGTGTGCCTGAATAGCTCCTGTCTCCCGTCCGGTGAATGGGTTCAAGGATAAATATTGAGTCGAAAGAGAATGGGGGAATTGGGGGCTCATTGGTCAATCCTTCTTCAACTAAAGTTTGAATATTACTTTCCCCGACAGGATATCCTTCTAAAGGTGCAAGGTGTAAAACATCTTCAGACATAAAGGAACTTTGAATCATTTCGTCCGCCTTTGTCCTGAATGATAAATCAAGTGAAGTATCTGTCAGAATATGAAAATAGTCTGCGATATCGGAAAGTTTTTGTTTTGCTGTTGCTTCATATGCAAACAATGAGGCCTCAGTTAAATATTCAGTTTCAAATTCCGCACGTATCTCGTTCCTGGCTTCAGTCAGGATGGCCGCCTCACGATTGGCAATTGCCTCCTCATCCACGCAGGATGGTGCGTAAATAACAAACAAAACAAGAATAATGGTCGATATTTTCAAGTACTTACTCATCTACTTTTTCTTGTTAATCCTGAACC
>JABMQA010000540.1 GCA_013203545.1 Bacteroidota bacterium | reverse complement strand
GGTTGTGATAGGCGAACCCAGACAAATGGACAACACAGCAAGCGATGCCCAAAAGTTCATTACCCCATTTATAAAGAAGTTTAAAAAACTATTTCCTCAAATGCCTGTTGAAACATTTGATGAAAGATTTACTTCAAAGATGGCACAGGCGGCCATCCTGGAGGCAGGTTTGAAAAAGAAGGACAGACAGAATAAATCCCTCGTCGATACGGTAAGTGCTACCATATTGTTGCAGTCATATATGCATTCTCGGTCGCGGGTTTTTAAAGGATAAATTTATGATTTTACCGATCACTGCATATGGTCATCCGGTGTTGAAGAAAGTAGCCGGGGATATTGATGAAAATTATCCGGAACTGAGTCAATTCATCGCGGATATGTTCGAAACGATGTACGCTGCCGAAGGTGTTGGATTGGCTGCCCCACAGGTTAATAGATCAGCACGTTTATTTATTGTAGATCCCTCACCCTTTGCTGATCAGATCCCGGGTGCCGAAAACTTCAAGAAGGTCTTCATTAACCCCTACATTACCGAAATTACAGGTGATGAAAAGTTGGTGGAAGAGGGCTGTTTGAGTATTCCGAATATACGGGAGGAAGTCCCCCGAAAGGCGGATATCCTGATTGAGTATTACGATGAGAACTGGGAATTACATGAGGAAAAATACACGGGAATGCTGGCACGTATCCTTCAGCACGAATACGACCACCTGGATGGGGTGTTATTTGTTGACAGGATAAGTAGTCTTAGAAAGACACTATTGAAAAGAAAACTTCAGAATATAACTTTGGGAAAAATAAAAAATGATTACCGTATGATTTTTCCTGCACAGAAGAAAAGAAAAAACTAATTTTGTAGTAAAAATTTGGTTATGACAAAAACAGGTAAATTTTTTATTGGCGGATTGCTTTTATCCATTTTATTTTCGGGATGTCAATCACCGGAACAAAAGGCGATTGATGAAATTGACCGTACCGAAAAAGAGATTTTTTCGGAAGAGGGAATGCTCGACCGAAACAGGGTTGACGAGTTGATTAACATTTATGTTGATTATGCTGATACATTCAAAGAGGACACACTTGCACCGGAATATCTTTTCAAGGCCGGTGATATTTCCATGAATACCAACCGGTCGCACCAGGCAATCAGGTATTACTCACGGATAATTGAAGATTATCCCGATTACCGAAAGGTACCTGAAGCCCTGTTCCTTAAGGGATATGTGTATGAAAATAACCTGGGGAGGCTTGATAAGGCTGAGGTGATCTACAAAGAATTTCTCGACAAATATCCTGACAATGAATTTGCCGATGATGCAGAGGTCTCGCTAAAATACCTGGGTAAATCACCCGAAGAACTCATCGAACTCTTTCAAACTGAAGAAGGGGATACTCAACCCCTGGAAAAGTAGCTTTGAAGGCACAAAAACTGTCTTTAAATACTATTGAGATTTCATTATTCTGATCTTCTGCAGTTTTCTTTTATCCAGTAGAGGCAAACCGTCCATCTGTCTATTTTAACACAACGACATGAATCGGATATTTGAATCAGATTGATGTTTTGACTCGAAAACGCCTCATTTGAATCTGCTTCATCCGGTTCTGCAACTACCAATTCCGGTCGGAAAAAATTAATGGGGTCCTGGTAGTTCAAACGATAGTTCCATACCGGAACGGCACGCGCCCGGGATTGCCATGTGAGTGATGGGGCCCAGGCGCCAATTACAGGGCCTTCGCCTTTATAAGCTTCGGCAACAAAATCGTTTACCTCTTTGATAAAGAAGGTACGTTCTGAATGCATCCTGGCATAGTTCGTTGCATTTATCGAAAAGCACATCAGCAATGCCACAACAAACAGCCATTTCAATCTAAATGGTCTTATCAAAATGACATTCCGGTATTTTTGCCAGTATTCAACGAATACGACGGAACTCGTAAAACCCATTGAAACCAGCAAAGATATTTCATAACGGGTAGGGAGATAGGCCATTAATAATTTGTGTGATTCCAGAATATTCCAGGCAAGGGCGACAGGTAGAAGAATTGAAAAGGCAGCAGTATGTTTCTTATTTATCTGAAAAAGTAGCAGCACCATCGAAAGCAGGAACATCACCGCAATATGCCGGTCGGGAGGGGCATAAAAGGGGTTATGAATAAGATTGAATTTTAGATATTCCCACAAGTTTGTGGAAATTTCAAATCCACCCGATTGATATAGCAGAACCTTGGCAAATTCCTCCCTGAAAGGCAGGTAAATGAAAAGCAGGAAGAGTACAAGCACTGCCACAGACATCATTGAGGTGATAGCAATGAAGGGAACCGTTTTTTTTACAGGTGTTTTGAACAGTATGATTTCGATAAGCAGGGCCAGAGGAAAGAATATCAAGAGATAAGCAAATTGAATTTTAGCAAGAAATGATGCTGTTATAAATATAGCTGCTACCAGTATGTGAATTTTCTTTTTTGAATTATTGCCACAGCTGATTCTTGAGCGGTAATAAAATGCAATTGCAGCTAATACAAATGATACACATAGCATTTCGGCAAGTGAGAAATGCGTGAACTGGAAAATATTCGCCTGCGTAAAAGTCGTTAAAACAAGAACAATTGCAATGTTCATCAAATGCTTTTGTTCCCCATAAGACATCAACAACAGCAGGGTGGAAATAAGGATTGTCAAACGTGCTATTAAGTGACCAGTGCCGAAAATGAGTAGCGGAAAATAGAGCACGCTGTTGAAGAGTGGTGTTTTCAGCAGGTTATCGCACTCGGTCAAATCCAGGTATTTGTGATTGATAAAGTTGCGCAGCTGGCTTGTGTTAAGACCTTCATCCGTAAAAGGCCCACGGCTAAATGAGATACTCCTGGCCGGATCGGCCTCAAGGAATGGAAAATGACTGATAAATAGAATTATAAGCAGGATGGAAAGGATTAATATATTTTTTTTCTCAATCAAGATGTTTGCAAAAATAGTAATTTGTGTTGAACCAAATGAGGCCCTAATATTTTCGATTGCAAAGATTACGGTTCGCATACAGAATATGCGATTTTACCCGGCTGATAAGTCACTTCACGGGTTTTAGCTTGATATCAGGAAAAGCATCAACCTATCTTTGTTTCGATATTAGCTGTAAAACGTTCCTATTTAATTAACTGAAAAAATTGTAGAAAAGCCAATAAACGGCTTTAAGATAATTACTTGCGTTGTTCCAGGCAGGTATATGTTTTACCTATTTTTATTTTATGGCCTTCGAAATGCGGTTTGAAGGCCATTTTTTCTCAACTTTGTTATTTGAAATATTGTTTTGATATGTTTGAATACCTACTGAAAAATAAAGTAATGATGCTGGTTACGATTCTGATCCTTGGAATTTTCTTCCAGTTTTCGTTGGATGTAATCTTCAGTTTGCTTTACCGGAACCATTCGCTCTTTTCTCACATTTACAGCTACCTGGTTTCGATTGGTATATCCTTCGTAATAATATTCGGGCTCATAAACCTGACTAAATGGTTAAACAGGAGGTACGCATGGGAAGCATCGCCGGGCAACCGGTTTTACCTGCAGGTAATTCTGGTTACGGCTTTCGTGATACTAATGGTGATGATCCTGCGATTAATCCTGAACCTTGCATTTAACCCGGATGGTTTTATCCGCTTCCTGGATGAGGTCATCGTTACTGTTTATTTTTTTATACTGAGCCTTCTGATCGTATTTTTGGATTTGGGCATCAATCTTTTAAACAAATGGCGCTATTCACTAGTCCAGATCGAGCGCTTTAAAAATGAAAACCTGGCGGCTCAGTTTGAAATGCTCAGGATGCAGGTAAACCCACATTTCCTTTTTAATAGCCTGAATACGCTGTCATCGCTTATTTACCAGGATCAGGATACGGCTTCCAATTTCGTAAGGGAGCTTTCAACGGTGTACCGGTATATACTTGAAAAGCGTAAATCGGAAGTAGTTACCTTGCAGGAGGAGATGGGTTTTTCGGAATCGTTTCAGTACCTGCTGGCGTTGAGGTTTAAAAATAAACTGATTTTCGAAATTGATATAGATCAAAAACTATGGGGGAAGATGATTGTACCACTTACATTACAAATATTGGTTGAAAATGCCGTAAAGCACAACATTGTTTCAGCTAAGAACCCGTTGACAATTTCCATTTCTAATGAAGGAACTGATACCCTGGTGGTAAGCAATACGTTTCAGAAGAAATCCACAAACACGCCTTCAACGGGTGTCGGCCTGGAAAACATAAGAAGCAGGCTGGCGCTATTAACCGGTAAAAAGATGGAAGTGGACGAGTCAGGGCAAAAATATACTGTCAGGATACCTTTGCTCGAAAAGGAAGATTTGAAACTTGTTGAATTATATGGTAGAAAAGAGGACTGATAAACTATGGAAATATTAAAAATACTGATCATCGAAGATGAGCCATTTGCTCAGGAAGAGTTGAAAAGAATGCTTTTTAAGCTGAACCCGGAATTTGAGATACTCGATATGATCGATACAGTTGAAGACGCCGTGGAATGGCTTGAAAGTAACGATCCGCCCGATTTGATATTTCTGGATATTCAACTGGCTGATGGAATTAGTTTCGAAATTTTCAGGAGAACCGAGGTAACTGCACCTGTAATTTTTACCACTGCCTTCGATGAGTATGCCATTAAGGCCTTCAGGGTTAACAGCATTGATTATCTGTTGAAGCCCATCAAAATGAATGACCTGATGATGGCCCTGAATAAATTTGATTCGATCAGGGATCAGTTTCAAAAAACAGGTAGGGAGGAGTTGAATATCAGTAAAAACCAACTTCAGACCTTGTTGAACCTCAGTCCAAAGTCGTTTAAATCAAGGTTTGTAACACGGGTGGGTGATCAGATTAAATACCTGACTGTTGACGATGTAGCATATTTCTACGCAGAGGATAATGTGGTGTTTGTGATTACCCGCGACAAAAAACGTTACATCATCGATCATACCATCGAGGAGATTGATAAGATGGTTGATCCCAAAAGCTTTTTCAGGTTGAACCGATCCTTTCTTTCGCATATCAAGGCAATTAATAAAGTATATAAATATGTAAACAGC
>JABMQA010000539.1 GCA_013203545.1 Bacteroidota bacterium | reverse complement strand
TTTTGAAAAAATCATCCTGAGCGATTAATTTATGTCAGGAACCGGTTGCAGATCCGGCTAATCAGAAACGCCACCCATACCAAAGATTGATTTTGCCTTTTTTGTAAAAAAATTATTAAAGCCGCATATTAATAGCACCGATTTTTAAATTTTTAAATGGGATTTTTTTGTATTTTTGCTAAAAAGAAAACATGAACACACAAACAATTACCATAGACTTTCCTTCTGATATTCTTCTTGCATTAAATGCAACAGAATCCGAATTAAAACAAAATATCAGGATCTCACTGGCAATGAGATTATATCGATTGCAAAAACTTACTATAGGAAAATCTGCACAATTAGCCGGATTGACCAGATTTGAATTTGAAACATTGCTCTCAGAGAATGAAATACCCATCTCAAATCTAACCCTTGAGGATGTAATTCAAGACATTAGAAAGCTTAAGTAAAATGAAAAACGGACTGGTAATCGCTGATTCAGGCCCTATATTTTCGTTAGCGCTTATAGATAAACTAAATATTTTAACCGCATTATTTGATGATGTAAAAATCCCTCAGGCTGTCTGGAATGAAATTACCTACGATAAAACAAAGCCAGATTATCAGAAGCTACATGACTTTTTCAAAGATAAAACCCGTCAGATATCAGGAATAAATGAATTGACCTTTGTGATGGATTATGGAGAGTCCGAAGCCATTATTCTTTTCAGGGAATTACATGCTGATTTTCTGCTTATTGACAATAAAAAAGCAAGGAGCATCGCGGAGAGTCTTAACGTTAATTGTATTGGTATTATTGGCCTGCTTGCAACTGCAACTGATAAGGACTTATTGGGGAGTTAAAACCATTCTTTGAAACCTTCCTGAAAAATAAGCGTTTCTATTCTGTAGAATTAATAAATGCTATTTTGATCTCTAAAGGTGAAAAGCCGGTTAGATAAAGCAAATGAGCTTTTTACCAAGCTGGTTCAAATCCTTACCCCCAAACTATTCTCCATGCTGTTGAAATGTCAGATATTATCTATTCCAATCCCAGGGATTAATCCAGAAAGAAAAAATTTTACCGGTAAGCAGAGGATATCATCAATTTTGAGTTTCTCTTCTCCCCGGTAGGAAAAAAACTCACCGTGGGATCATTAAAAAATCGTCTTACTACCTCCATTTTTGCTGCATTTTTGGATGTTATGCCTCCAAAAATACATTTTTTCTATTTGCAAATGCAGAATTTAGAGAAAATATTTACTCCTCTTGGATAAAACAAAGTCCGGTTACCGCACCTGCAACTTTCGGCTATAAACAGCATGCTTAGTACGAACCGATATGATATATAAGCCTTTTGCCAAACCGGATACATCAATGCCCAAACCTGCTTTCAGATCATTGTCGAAATGAAATTCTCTGATGGATTTACCCTGCATATTGACCAGTTGAACATTGGCTTCACCTGCCAGTTTCAGATCAATCCATACCATATCCGAAGCCGGATTCGGGTAGATACTAAGGTGATTTTGGTCATCAACAACCTCAACAGCGGTGGAAGGGGAACAATTCTCAAAATAGGGATCGAAACATTCAGGTGTTGGTGGAAAACAAACACTGAAATTTAATTTCTTATCCGGACAAACCACGCTGTAGGAAGGGTATCCGAAAAAGCCCTGTCCTTCGATGACAATTGCGATGGCCTCAGGTCCGCCACCCTCGTTTCCGGCGCATGCGTATCCAACGCCAAACTGCGATTTAAAGTTGTTGATCTGTTGGTTATTGTCATATGGTGAAAGGCCGATGAACACGATATCATCCTGTCCTGACCCGCTATTGGCATATACTTCTTCTATAATTGAAGAATATGCCTGGCACGTACTTCAACTGGTAAAAAACAAGTCGATAAACACGGTTTTACCGCTTTCTAACAATTCATACAGGTTCCAGGTATTGCCATCAGAATCGGTAACGGTAAAGTCACCTATTTCGTTTGTGACCTTAAAATATCCGGATTCAACAAACTCTTCCTGAATTGGTCTTTCACCTGAAAATACCTGGGCGAACATTATTGCGGAAAACAGGACCGCAAGCATGAGTGTTGGTAGTTTTTTCATC
>JABMQA010000538.1 GCA_013203545.1 Bacteroidota bacterium | reverse complement strand
ATGCTGGACTTCAGGCGGAAAAAAACCATAGCAAGTGCCTGCGGACTCATGGGTGCAGGAGTGCTGAACCCTGACGAAACGATTGAAACAGAATTTCTTTTCCTGAACGGAATGGCAACTTTAAATGAAAATGTCACCCGGCTACTTAAGATAAATCCGGGCAGTCAGCTCGAAAACTCACTGTTTGGTAACGATACCCTGATGGATACTGATGTTGATATCATTCTGCACGAAGATTATCAATTTTGCCCTTTCGGTGAGATGATCCTGAACAAGGTTCTCTTCACGTGTGCTGCAAATGCATTAAAGGACAGTATTTACGGAACATACATCGAAAATTTGAGCCGGTGTAACGGAACATGGTATCAGGCCTTACATTTTGTAGCAACCAACAGAGATTATTCTGATTTTAGTGGATTCGATGAGGCCACTGTATTTGATGTAATCGGCGCTTTTCCAGTAGCTTTAAATATATTCGGGCTACACCTGGGAAACAATGGGGAATACTATCGTATGGCCACACAGGCTTTTGCCGAAGAGAACATTGAAAATGCGCTGGAGTTGCTTCATGATGAAATAAATTTCAATGGCATCACACCACAGGTCCTGAATCTTACGGGCGCCTGTTTCCGGCTTTTGAATCGGCCGGCAAAAGCCCTGCCCTACCTTTTACTTGCTTTTTACCTCGACAGCGATACGCCCTATTTGAGAGGCAATACCTGCCTTTGTCTGGCAGCTATGGATTTTAAAGGACTGGAAGAAATTGCCGGGTATTTTTTAAACCTGAACAACCTTGACGACTGGAGTAAAGTGCAAATTACAAATCTGATAAAACAATAACACATGCAAAAATTATTATTGGTTATTTTTTCGATTTTTTTAATGACCCCGGTACTGCTGGCACAGGCCGAAGGTGAAGATATGATAATACTCGAAGCACAGGAGGGTGAGAAAAAAGTGATTGCCGATGGCTATGGCGCCACACCGGAAGAAGCACTTGAAAAAGCGCTTCAAAATGCTGTGGAACAGGCTGCCGGAGCTTATGTGAGCAGTATTACCGAAATTGAGAATGATGAGATCGTTAAAGATGAAGTCCTATCGTTGAGCCATGGTTTCATCAAAGAGCACCGCAAATTATCGGAAAGTAAGTTTGATGATGAATATAAGGTAGTGGTTGCCGCCATCATCGTGGAAAAACAGATGATAGAACGTCTTGAAGCCAGTGGCATCAAAGTGAACTACAACGCCTCGGGACTGGTGAGTGACCTCAAGGCCTGGGATAAAATGAAAGCGGATGAGTTAAAAATTGCAACAGCCCTGTTTGACGTGCACGAAATGAAAAACTATGGCATCATCTGGAATTATCAGTTGCACATGGAAGAACCCCGGCGCAGCGGTGATAAATATACTGTTAAAGGTACTGTGTCAGCAACCACCAATCCCAACTATTCCATCGAATTTTACAACCTAAAGAACATTCTTTCGGAGCTGGCCCTTGAAACCGAAGAGATGAAATACCAGATGCCTGTTGCCCACTCGGTGAGAAAAAACAGCAAAGAAACGGTTACTTATGATCGTTTTGCCTTCAAGGTATTTAAACGAAAGAAAAATGGAAGAATAAAAGAAGCTACCAGGTTTATCGATCTGATTGTACCTATTGTTGAACCTAAAATCGTTAACAAGAGGAGTGCATATGGTGGCAGACAGCGTGTGCCATTCAAGTTTTATGGTATAAACGAAATGACCGGGCTTATGGCACTTACCTTTAAGAAATACGAAAAAGAGCTTACCCAGCAGGATAAAAACCGAATTAATGAACCCTGGCTTAACAAATACAATATAATTTTCGACTTTTATGAAAAGGATTTTTCACCCCATATGCTTGTGCTTTCCGAAGGTGAAAACCTGTTGACCAACAGTAAAGTGGTCACATTTTATAAATTTATGAACCCTGAAACGCTTGATGTGATTCGGAATTACATCACATTCCTGTTCGAGTCGGCACACTGCAAAATTGTTTTCAAAACCAGTGAGGATGGTCAGGCTATTGATTTTATTCCGGATGCTTATTTTGCACAATATGCCGAGATCGATCCCAAAGTTTGGAGTACCAAAGCCAATATGGCCTACCGGGGTAACATCTTTAACAAACTTCCGGAACTTGGTTTCCAATTTACGATCGAAAAAACTTTTACTGAAGAGGAGTTTAATAAGATCACAGAAATTGAGGTTGAGCCGTTTAAAGGGGAGCAGTGGATGAAATAGCGGTTTGTATTACAAAACTTTCTTTCAATCAAACAAATATAACTGAGGGTCTTCGGGAGGACGAACATAATAATAATTATTCAGATTATGGATATCCTGCAAGCCTCCATAGTTATTGATTGTTGAAGATATTATTTTAAAAGAGTTATCCAAATTATACACAATATCATTTGTTGTAAAGCGAAGTACTGACCAGCCTTTGCTTTCAAGGATGTTATTTCTTTGTTTATCTTTT
>JABMQA010000537.1 GCA_013203545.1 Bacteroidota bacterium | reverse complement strand
TTGTAAACAAAAAGATTATTATTAGCAGGTAAATACCTGGAATAATGGGAAACTGGAGTATTGGAGTAATGGAGTGATGGAGTAGTGGAATGATAGAACGAAGGAATGAAGGTGGGAGTTGGATGGAGGTGAACCCTGACAGCATATGACACTGGGAGAACCTGTCAGAGGTAGATAGGAGGTTGAAATGAGGAACAATGCAACGAAGGCCAACCTGGTATCGTCTGACGAAGGAAGACATGCCAGCGTTGGATAGGGAGGGAGTAAACAATGGATTTTGAAATATTGTATGATGGAGTGGTGGGAAAATGTGCCATAGGTACTCCTATGGAGGAATATTAGGGGCATCATTACAAAAACTTGTCGGACTACTGGCGGGTTCCATTTTGGTTAAATGAATTATAAAATATGACTTGCCATTTATTAAATACTGAACACTGAAATTACCTGATCAGCAACATTTTTTTTATTGTTGTCTTGTCCCCGGTTTTAAATTTGTAAAAATAAATCCCATCAGGTTGTTGTTGCCGTATTTTCCAGTTAATTTTATGTTGTCCGGGTTGTTGTTTTTCATTTAGAATTGTTTCGATTGATGTTCCGTTGAAATTATGAATTGAAAGTTTTATTTGAGTTTCCACGGTCAATTCATATTCAAACGTTGTTAAAATTGAGAATGGGTTCGGGTATTGTTTGATGGTAAAGTGTTTTGATCCAACCAACATTATATTTTCTATTCCAACAGGAACAGAGCCAAATTCATAAGCTCCCATGTCGATTCGTTCAATGCCATTTCCATCACCATCCCAAAGCCGGAGGTTGCCCAAAAGGTCAAATTCAGGGAGGAACAATCCGCTGGTATCCGGCTTTCCGGCATCGATGCATGGTGACTGGGATTGCAGTTGAAAATCAACATCAGAAACGAATTCCGGATCACAATTCAGGATTTCCGCATTTGAATTGTTATTGCTAATTCCCCTGCCACCCTGTGCATTGTTTTGGCTAAAAACACAGTTTCGGATTGACGCATCAGAATTCAGGTTATGGATGCCTCCGCCATCATTTGAAGCAGTATTGTTTCGGAAGCGGCAGTTAAGGATCCGGGGATTGCTGTTTCTGACGAACATACCTCCGCCATCGTTTGCAACCCCGTTTTCAATGGTGAAACCGGTAACAGTGAGTGATGTGTCCGGGATATATTCGATTTTCAGGGGCCTGAAATTATCGCCTTGAAGAATCGTGGTTTGAATATAGGCTGGATCATTCGTAGTAAGAAAAAGGCTGCCCAGGACGAGGGGTTTTTCAATAATCTTCAGTTCTTCGGTGTAAGTGCCCGGGTAAACCAGGATGGTATCGCCCGGTATCGCAATGTTGATGCCTGGTTGAATTTCGGTAAAATCTCCCGTTCCGTCATGCCTGATGTGGATGGCCATGTTTTGCAAAATAAACCCCAGGCTCAACCAAAACAGTATCTCCGTTTTCTGATGCATTAATGGCTTGTTGAATTGTTGGATAGTCACCAGGTACGTGAATGATCTGCCCGAAAGAAAAGCAAAGTATAAAAACAAACGCTGAACAAAAAGTAAGATTTTTCATTTGTTTATTTGATTAGAGATTACAACAGACAACAAATGTACAAAATTTGGATACAAAGCAAAAGTTTTATCCTTCGATGCCTAATAATTTTATTCATTAAAAAATTCTAACTTTGCACGCCTAAAAAATCAGCAATTTATGTTTGAAAGTTTAAGTGATAAATTAGATAGATCGTTTAAGATCCTTAAGGGCCACGGGCATATTACCGAGATTAATGTGGCTGAAACACTCAAGGAAGTCCGTAAAGCATTGCTTGATGCTGACGTCAGTTTTAAGATTGCAAAGCAATTTACCGAACAGGTAAAGGAAGAGGCATTGGGTCAGAATGTATTAAATGCAGTATCCCCGGGGCAGTTGATGATCAAGATTGTCCACGAAAGTTTAACCGAACTGATGGGTGGGGAGCATGAGGAGATCAACCTCAAGGGCAATCCTGCCATTATTCTGATAGCCGGCTTACAGGGCTCAGGAAAAACCACCTTTGCAGCAAAACTCGCCAATTATCTTAAGCAAAAAAAAGGTAAGCAACCCTTGTTGGTTGCCGGTGACGTTTACCGGCCTGCTGCCGTAAACCAGCTCCAGGTTCTGGGAGAGCAAATTGGCGTTGAGGTTTACACCGAAGAAGGCAGTAAACAACCTGTGAAAATCGCAAAACACTCGGTAAAACACGCCATCGAAAGGGGTTACGATGTGGTTATTGTGGACACTGCCGGTCGCTTGGCCATCGATGAGGAGATGATGGATGAGATCAGCAACATCAAGAAAACCCTCAATCCGCAGGAGACCCTATTTGTGGTTGACTCGATGACAGGTCAGGATGCTGTAAATACGGCCAAAGCTTTTCACGACAGGCTGGATTATGATGGTGTGGTTTTAACGAAACTGGATGGTGATACACGTGGTGGCGCTGCCCTTACTGTGCGCTCGGTAGTTGAAAAGCCCATTAAATTTGTTGGTATAGGTGAAAAAATTGATGCCCTGGATGTTTTCTATCCCAAGCGAATGTCCGACAGGATCCTGGGTATGGGTGATATTGTTTCACTGGTTGAAAAAGCGCAGGAGCAGTTCGACGTTGATGAGGCCAAGAAATTGCAACGCAAGATTGCCAAAAATCAGTTTAATTTTAATGATTTCCTTACACAGATCAAGCAAATTAAAAAGATGGGTAATGTGAAGGATCTGATGGGAATGATCCCCGGTATGGGTAAGGCGCTGAAGGATATGGATATTGATGACGATGCCTTTAAGGAAATTGAGGCCATCATATTTTCGATGACACCGGATGAACGCGAAAACCCTAAGATCCTGAATGGGAGCAGGCGCAGAAGAATTGCCATTGGAAGCGGCTCGGAAATCCAGGAGGTGAACAGGTTGATCAAGCAGTTTGAAGAAACCCGGAAAATGATGCGGATGATGACAACCGGCGGTGGTAAAAATGCAATGAAGATGATGCATCGCCTCAAGGGGATGCAACCAAGATAATACCAACTATAGTCTGTTAATAAAGTAGCTGCTGTGTTGATTTTTGATGTATGATTAACGATTTTTGATATACGAAAAGTAAGAAATTCAAACAAATCTTAAATCGTTAATCGTTATTCTGTGCCATGGGCATCCCTACGGGAAAATCTAAATGGTCTCAACTTTAAAGACAGACATTAACTTAAGGACACAAATTAAATTAAACCGGTGCTATGGTACTAATCGACGGAAAGCAAACTGCTGCGCAAATTAAGGAAGAGATAAAGAATGAAGTTTCAGAAATTATCGATAATGATCTTGGTGCTCCCCATCTTGCTGCCATTCTGGTGGGTGAAGATCCGGCCAGCGAGACTTATGTAACGCATAAGGAAAACGATTGTAAAGCTGTAGGGATCGTATCGTCGGTTTACCGGTTGAGTGCGCATATCTCGCAGGATGAATTACTGGATACCATCGACTTTATTAATGACGACGATGAAGTTCACGGCCTGATTGTACAGTTGCCATTGCCAAAGCATATCAATGTTGATGAGGTTATCGGAAGAATTGACCCGGAAAAGGATGTTGACGGGTTTCATCCACTGAATGTTGGTAAAATGCTACTTGGGCAAAAGACCTATCTACCTGCAACACCGGCCGGAATAATGGAGCTGTTGAAAAGATATAAAATTGAAACCAGTGGTAAGAACTGTGTTGTATTGGGACGAAGCAATATTGTCGGCACCCCAATGAGCGCCCTGTTGTCAAGAAAAACCGACCCTGGAAATTGTACCGTAACATTGTGTCATTCCAAAACTAAAAATATTGGCCAGATTGCCCGTGAAGCGGATATCTTAATTGCCGCCATGGGGCAACCTGAATTTGTAACCGGTGATATGGTTAAGGATAATGCGGTTGTAATCGATGTAGGGATTCATCGTGTTCCATCGGAAGTCACCAAATCCGGCTTTAAATTAATTGGCGATGTTAAATTTGATGAGGTGGCCAAAAAAGCAGGTTACATTACACCGGTTCCGGGAGGGGTGGG
>JABMQA010000536.1 GCA_013203545.1 Bacteroidota bacterium | reverse complement strand
AGAACCAATACCCTTTGCCAATGTTGCCGTTTTCAGAGGAGGAAATCTTATTACAGGCAGCACAACGGACTTCGATGGTCGATATTCTATTAGAAATTTGGCTGCAGGATATTATCAGGTAAGGGCATCCTTTGTGGGATATCAGACCAAACAATTCAATGATGTATTGATTTCACCGAATAAAATAACCTTCCTTGATTTGGAGTTGCAAACAAGTGCAGCGTTGCTTGAGGCGGTAGAGATTTCAGAATATAAAGTACCCCTTGTTTCAAAGGATCGGAGGAGCGGCATAACAGTTACAGCAGAGGAGCTACAAAAAATGCCAAACCGTTCAGCATCCAGCCTCGCCACCAATGTTCATGGGGTTTACTCAGGCAATTCAGGAGGAGTGCAACAATTTGAAATCGAAACCACCAACTACCTTTCCAATACCCTGAAAAGAACAGCTACAAACCTGGAATATGCGATCGATATTCCATATACCATTCACTCCGATGGTCAGGATTTTGGTATTAAGATAAAAGAGGTTAAGTTGCCGGTGAGATATGTTTATCAATCTGTTCCCAAACTTGATAATGATGCATTTCTTACAGCTGAAATAGTGGATCCGAACCAGTTGAACTTGTTATCAGGGAATATGAGTGTTTATTACCAGGGTACATTTACCGGCGAGTCGATACTGGATATGGATCATACCGGGGATACACTATCGGTTTCACTCGGCAGGGATAAAAACATCCTCATTAAACGGGAAGTAAAAAAGGAGGTGCTGGATAAACGGTTTTTGGGAAGCAGTATCAAGGAGACGATTGGTTGGGACATCACAGTTAAAAACAACAAAAGTACTACCGTAAACATCATTATCGAGGATCAATACCCACTCGCTGAGAAGAAATCGATCGAGGTAGAGTTGCTGGAAACGTCTGACGCCAGGGTAAACGAAAAAACCGGAAAACTTACATGGAGCCTCCAACTGAATCCAAACGAGAAAGTAGTACTGAGTTATAAATATTCCGTCAAATACCCGAAATACATGAATTTAAATGTTGAATAGGGGAAGAAATACAAGCATTGTAAATAATGTTGCTTAAAAAGAATTTCCGGCATCCCGGAATAAATTATTTTGAGGTTTCAAGATTCAGGTTCATTGCCGGAATAGCCATCGGTCTGTTATATGCGTTTGGATTTTACTCCCTATTTTATGTAAGCAGGGAGGTTTTCAGAATGCTATCTATAACTGAGTTTTATGAATTATGGACCTTGACGGATTCTGAGGTAAATTTTTACAATCTTTTCTTCGCATACATATCTACCATTCTTGGACAATCATATTGTTTCAGTTTTTGGATCGACAGACCGAAAAAATTCTTTAATACATTTTATTACAGGAAATCATCCATTGTAAATGATCAAAGGGTACTGAACTGGTTTTTTTTGAGCTGGTTTTCGAAAATTGCCCTAATATTTGGAATTTGGTTTGGTTATTCAATTCGTGGGGGATATTATGTGTTCAGTTTTTACCCGGATTATAAATTTCTGTTTATTCTTGCAATCATTGTCCTTTTCCTCCAGACATGGACCACAATCAGGTTGACCTTTAAGAATAAAAGCTTTAAATGGTTCATTATTTCAGCAGTAGTCGTTTCAATGGTTTCATTTGGAATGTCAAGAATTAACCTGATCGACTATAATGCATTGAACAATAGCATCACCAGTAGGAATATTCATCACAACTATTCACTTGATCTGCCCTATTCTGATGTCTATGGACGATCAGAAATGCGATCATTGATCATTAACATTTATCTTGTCAAACCAAAGGATTTTACAGCAGAATCTCAACCTATAATTGTAATAAACAGCCAGGAAATTCCATTGGAGGGATTTCGCCAAAAGATCAACAACATACTATTATCCAAGCACGAAGCCGACAGGCGATTTATTGTTTATCGTTTCCATATTCACAAGGATATAGAAATGAGTTTTGTAAACAAGGTAAAATATGAATTATCATCAAACGGACCCGCAAGGGTTGCTTATGCAGTAATTCCTGACAATGCGGAATATGACCCAAGGTTTTATACCTGGTTTTCGTTCTATATTAGAATTCCTGCTTTAGGAAATGAAAGGTTTAACATCCGGGAAATGTATGACTATTTCCACAAAAATGGAAGCATCCTAAAAATCAACCAAATTGATGATGAACAATGCCTCGTAAACGATTCTGTTGTAGATATTGAAAATATCAAAGATGTCCTGAGAAGGGCAATACTTCAAAATCCGGATTATTCAATAGAATTCTTCGTTAACGGGAAAGTTAAATTTTCATCCTATTTTAAAATTTTATCCGGATCAAGAAAAGCAGTTAATGAACTGAGGGATGATTATTCTTTCCGTAAATTTTCGTTGAAATACAACGAATTGATATCAGAAGATGCCATTGAAGAAGTTCAGAAAAAATACCCTTTCAGATTGTATGAATTAACCGATGATCTTATGAAAGTTTTATCCGGAAAAAATTAATTCCCTAAACAAACCAACTATATTTACTGTTTCATATCATGAAAATTAATTTCTTTGTAAAAATCTAACAAATATGAAAAAGAATGCACTACTCAGAAAC
This sequence comes from Bacteroidota bacterium, assembly GCA_013203545.1. Taxonomy (GTDB): domain Bacteria; phylum Bacteroidota; class Bacteroidia; order Bacteroidales; family 4484-276; genus JABMQA01. The sequence goes on along the minus strand of JABMQA010000536.1, from coordinate 5,067 downwards.
ATCCTGGCTGTTATAGCAGGTATTGTTATTGGAGGAATCGTAAACATGGGGATCGTCATGCTGGGAGGCTCCATCATCCCGCCACCTGAAGGTGTGGATGTTTCGAGCATGGAGAGTTTGAAATCCGCGATGCACCTGTTCCAACCCATCAACTTTGTATTCCCGTTTCTGGCACATGCACTTGGAACCCTTGTGGGGGCTATTATTGCTGCCCTGATTGCTGCCAACCGGAAAATGCTCTTTGCACTTGGAATTGGATTTGTCTTCTTAATCGGTGGAATTATTATGGTCATCGATCTTCCGGCACCCCTTTGGTTTAATGTTCTTGACCTTGTGATTGCCTATATCCCGATGGGCGTGCTTGGTGGGTTCCTGGCCGGTGCCTATAAAAAATAAGCCGGCTATACTTGTCAAAAATCATATAATTATTCTGAATTGGTATACGTAATGTTTGATTTGAAAACAATTTATTATATTGCGCGCTCAATGAACAATAATCTAAAATAAAGTGATGAAGAATTTTATTTTCCAGCTCGTAATCTGTACGGGTATTTTGATCTTTCCAATAGAATTAGTTTTTGCACAAAATATTGGAATCAATAATGATGGTTCTGCTCCGGACTCTTCAGCAATGCTGGATGTAAAGAGCAATACAAAGGGATTCCTTCCGCCAAGAATGTCGATTGCTGAACGGGATGCAATCAATAATCCAGCCCCAGGATTATTCATTTTAAATACCGATGAAAATGTTTTTCAGGGGTTTAACGGAACGATATGGTATAATCTGGAAATTAGTTCCTGTAAACCTGCAAAACCTGATAATATTTATGGTTTATCCTATCCGGAATGTAATGAAACAGGGCTTATATATTCCATTGCTGAAGTACCTGGTTCCAAAAATTACCACTGGACAGTTCCTGCCGATGCAACCATTGTAAACGGACAGGGCACCACAGAAATTATATTGGATTTTGGCACACAAGGCGGCAATGTTAGTGTTTGCGCTCAAAATGGTTGTGGTGCCAGCGAGTTTACTCATTTGGTTGTAACCAATGGAATTCCCCCACAACCCGGGACTATTTCCGGTATCACTTCAATCATTTGTAATCAAGCGGCTGTTGCATACGCGATTGATACTGTTCCCGGCGCCAGAAACTACCATTGGGCCATTCCTGTGGATGCCGTTTTGGTAAGCGGGCAAGGCACAACAGAGATAGTAGTGGATTATGGTGTTGAAGATGGAAATATCAGTGTACGTACTGAAAATAGTTGTGGAAACAGTGATTACAGTGATGTGGGAGTAACGATTGTTATTCCGCCACAACCGGGAAGTATTGCCGGCCCGACAAATCCTGATTGTATGGCTACTGGAATTGACTACTCCATAACCCCGGTTCAGGGTGCTGTGGGTTACAAATGGCAGGTGCCTTCGGATGCAACCATTGCAAGCGGCCAGGGCACTACACAAATCACGGTAGATTTCGGAAATCAAAGTGGTAATGTTAGCGTCCGCTCAGAAAATACTTGCCGACAAAGCGAATACACTGATTTACCCGTTATTATTGATTTACCTTCACAACCCGGAGACATTTCAGGTCCGGTAAGTATATGTTATTTTAAAACGAAAACCTATACCATTGAACCGGTACCCGAAGCCACATCATACCATTGGAAGGTTCCAACGGGTGCTACAATTGAAAGTGGCCAGGGTACGACCAGTATTACTGTAAAGTATGGTGATCAAAGTGGAAATATAAGCGTTCGTGCCGAAAATTCTTGTATTGCTACCGAATATACTGATCTGGCTGTTACCTTAAAAGTATGTATTGGAGTTCACTGGGGAGGTGGCATCGTTTTTTATGTTGATCATACCGGCGAGCACGGTTTGATTTGTGCCGAAACCGACCAGAGTGCAGGCGCCCCATGGGGATGCATGGGTACAGATATTCCGGGGGCAGATAGCAGGGCATTGGGAGCAGGTGAGCAAAATACCGCTGAAATCATTGCCGCATGCTCCGAATCCGGAATAGCAGCCAGAATTTGCCATGATCTGGTGATAGGTATTTACGACGACTGGTTTTTGCCTTCATATTATGAAATAACCCTGGCACATGATAATTTATTAGGTTACGATGCATTCAAATCCGTAACTGGTGGTAACAGAGTTGTTTATCATTGGAGTTCAACCGAGTATAATCTCTATACTGCAGAAGGGTATGGGTACTCCGGCCCAAAAAATGTACATCACCCGGTTCGTGCGATCCGGAAATTTTAATGATGACATTAATGGGATTTTCTGGCAGCATTTTGTGTAATTTTGGGCATCTTTCATGTATGGATAAAAGTAGTTAGCAATTTTCCTTTGCGAAACGCTGTGTTTTCTCTGTGATACAGAGCATAATGGCCATTTTACTTATAAAGTGATGCTAATGTTAAAAGGTACTCAATGAAGTCACGAAGCTACGCAAAGTGTTTACCTGCAAATGAAAGACACCTAATTTTAGAAGGATTAATTTATGGTAAAATCAATTCAAGGAGTTTCCAACTCCGCTTTCACGAATCCGTGTTTAAGACAAGGGTTGGTAAAAGAGTGGTTTACGGCAAGTAGCAAAATGCTTATTATAACGCTACTATGCATTTTCGCTTTGCCATGGGCAGGTCATATTGGTTTTGCTCAAACGGCGACTGACAGCCTTAAAACTGAATTAGCGAGGATCACTGGAACAAATCGGGTAGATATCCTAAATCAAATTTCAAAAAGAAACGAGTATAGCAATCCCGACAGTTCATTTTATTATGCCTCACAGGCAGAAGTCCTGGCTGCCGAATTGAATTATAAAACAGGGCAGGCATTGGCTGTTTTAAACATTGGCAATTATTATTTGCGGATAAACAATTACCAAAAAGCCATTGAAGCATACGATTTGGCCATTGTTCTTTACAAGGAAGAGGATGATAAGGATGGACTCCAAAAAACGCTTAACAACAAAGGGAACGTATTACGGATTATGGGTGATTATGATCAGGCCTTGTTCAATTTTCTGGAATCGATGAAAATTTGTGTAGAACTGGATAACCAGAAGGGGATTGCCTATGCATCCTTAAATATCGGTCTTATCTATTCCACAAGGCGTGGGGAAAGTGAATCCCTGGGTCTGCCTTATTTTCTGGAGGCACTGGAAATTTGTCGCGAAATAAACGACCAGAGGTGTGTGGCCTACGCAATCAACAACATTGCCCTGGTATATGCCGTACTCGAAGATTACGATAAGGCCCTCGACTACCACAGACAATCCCTGGAGCTAAAACAGGCTGCCGGGGACAAAGATGGCATTGCCTCATCGCTCGGAAACATCAGCGATATTTACACTTTAAAGGACGATTACGAAAATTCTTTGAAATACAACCGGCAGGCCCTTGAAATCTACCGGGAGATAAACGACCTGTTTGGTGTGGTGCACAGCTCCTTGGACATGGCAAAAGTGTATTTATACATGGGAAAGGATGATTTGGCTGTCCCATTTCTGGATGAGGCCCTTTTAATATCCGAAGACATCAACTCACTGCAACTAAAAAGCGGGACTTACCGGTATTTATACGACTATCACCTCGCCCGAAAAGATTTTGAACAGGCCCTGGAATTTTACCGGCGGTACACCACAGTTGAGGACAGCATATACAGCGAGAACAGCAACGACCAAATAGCTCAAATGAGAACCTTGTATGAAACAGAGAAAAAAGAAGCAGTTATAAACCAAATGACCAACGAAAAAACCATTCAGGATCTGAAATTGAAAAAGTCGGAACAAATGAAGTGGTTCTTCATTGTGGCGTTGATCCTGACTTTATTGCTCGCAGGATTTGTTTATTTTGGGTACAGGCAAAAGCGAAAAGCCAACATTTTGCTTGAAGAACGCAACAGATTTGAGATCGAAAATAAAAAAAGGGCCATTAGCCTGTTCGGTCAGCAAGTTTCAAGGGAAGTTGCGTTGGAGTTGTTATCGGATACTTTCAAATCCGGCAGTAAAAAATTATTTGCCTGTATTATGTTCCTTGACATCAGGGATTTTACAGCATATGCTGAAGACAAAGAACCCGGAGATATCATCCAGTATCAAAACGATGTCTTTGGTTTTATGATCGACCTTATCAGTAAATACCATGGAATTATCAACCAGTTTCTGGGCGATGGTTTTATGGCCACTTTCGGAGCTCCAGCCTCATCAGGCAATGACTGTCAGAATGCGGTGAACGCTTCCTTAGAGATCGTGACCTTGTTGAGGGGAAAATGTGAATCCGGGGAAATACCCCATACCAAAGTGGGTATCGGTCTTCATGCCGGCCATATTGTAACCGGAAACGTGGGAACAGCCGAACGCAAACAATATTCGATAACAGGCAACACCGTAATTCTGGCTTCCCGTCTTGAACAACTGAATAAAAAATTCAATTCGGAAATACTGATATCAAAAGAGGTGCTCGAAAACCTGGATCAAAAAAGCATGAAAACAGAAAGTCTTGGTGTGGTAAACCTGAAAGGTAGGGCTGAACCCATGGAGATCATTCGTTTGATGTAGGAGACTGTTTAAATTTTTCTGGATTTTGCGGATTTCTTTAGAATTGATTGTTAATCCCCGCCCTTTCCAAAGGAATGCTTGTGGTGGAAGGACGGGGCAAGTAAAATCTAAAATAAAAATTTACCTCCTTTAAAAAACACACAACAAAAAATCAATATCCGTAAAATAGGGTTTCGTTCAAAACGTTAGCAAAAATACCTTGTCCTAACCTCGATTATAATTTGAAAACATGAACAATAAACATCTTTTACCGGCGGTCGTGTTAATCTTAGCTTTAATTTCCTGCAAGAATGAGGCGATAAGTAAGATTGATTTCGAATCGATAAAAACAGTTAATAATGCATTTATCAGCGATTTTGCCATTGATTCAAATAACCACCTTTATTATGTAACCAGCGAATTCGATACAACAATAGAGGTTCCTTTGTATTCAAGTTTTATTCCGATGAAATACAAACTGATAAAGCAGGAATCCCCGAAAGGGCCAGTT
>JABMQA010000535.1 GCA_013203545.1 Bacteroidota bacterium | reverse complement strand
CAAGAAACCGGATGTGGAAAAAATCGAAAATCAGATTCACAGGATCAAACAATCATTTGGGATTGAGCATCATTATTTGGAAAAGTTGATGCTTGAAATTTAGCAACGTTCTAAATTATGTTTTGTGCCTCAAAAATCTTCCTTATATTCAAAAATCCTCAATATTCTTTCTATTTTAGCACGTTGAAAATATTTTTAATCAATAAATTTCAGATAAAATGTTAGATATAGATTGGAAAAGCCTGCCATTCGGCTATTTTAAAACCGATTACAATGTTCGCTGCTACTATCGGAATGGTAAATGGGGCGAACTGGAAATTTCATCTTCCGAATACATCAACATGCACATGGCTGCTACCTGTTTGCATTATGGCCAGGAGGCCTTTGAGGGGATGAAGGCATACAGGGGCAAGGATGGGAAGATCAGGATCTTTCGCTGGAACGAAAATGCCAAACGCATGCGGAGGTCAGCTCAGGGTGTTATGATGGCAGAGGTACCGGATGAAATTTTCAGGGAAGCGATTTTCAAGGTAATCAAGCTGAATGAAAAATTCGTCCCACCCTACGGGCTAGGCGCTGCCCTTTATCTGAGACCACTACTCATCGGTTCCGGTCCTGAGGTGGGTGTGAAACCTGCAACAGAGTATATGTTTATGGTTTTTGCAGGCCCGGTGGGCCCATACTTCAAGGAGGGATTTAATCCTGTCGAAATGCAGGTGATCAGCGATTACGACCGTGCAGCCCCCAATGGAACCGGACATATCAAAGTAGGTGGAAATTACGCTGCCAGTCTGCGCCCGCTGCACAGGGGTAAACAGGAAGGCTTTGCATCAGTTATTTTCAGGAATTCAGCCGACAGGAGATACATTGACGAAGCGGGACCGGCCAACTTTTTTGCCATCAGGGGCGATACCTATATTACGCCCGATTCGGTTTCGATATTGCCGTCGATTACCAACATGAGCCTCAGGCAAATTGCAAAGGATATGGGCCTTAAGGTTGAGTTGCGTCAGGTTGCCATCGACGAATTGGGCGATTTCGATGAAGTGGGCGCATGTGGTACAGCAGCAGTTATCTCACCCATCAAACGAATTGTGGATCGTGATACAGGTAAAGTGTTCGAATACTGCAAGGATCGTATTGCCGGCCCATACAGTACCAAACTATATGTAACCCTACGTGCTATTCAGGAAGGTGCAGAGGAGGATATTCATGGGTGGAATACAATTGTTGAGTAATAATATTTTGTTTAGAATTGTTATCAAACCGGGTAAACAACCCGGTTTTTTTCTGCCTGATCAACCCGGTTGCTCCAGCAAATTCCCAACAAATTTAGAAATGTCATATTCCGAGCTGAAAACCTTATGGAGTTCCTTCAGAATCGGATAGGGGGGCGGCTCTTTTTCGGATAATTGTAATTCTTCATGAAAAACGTTCACGGCTATCCTGCCTTCCAGTACCACTTTTTCAGAGATGTAATCCGTAAAAAAACCTTTACCGATTAACAGCCCAAGGGTACGGTTGCGGCTCAGGTCGTTCAATGCTGTCAGTGCATAATCACCAATGCCACAGTAATTGAAAAGGGTTTTTTTTCTGCCACCGAAATGCAATAGCAATTGTCGCATCTCGCCAAGTGCTTTGGTGAAAATCATGAATTTTAGGTTGGGCGATTCATACTGGGCATCAACGATGCCAATCACAATTGCATAAATATTTTTTAGAATACTCAGAAATTCCACGCCCTGGATATCGTCGGTATGATCGATATGAATGGTGGTGTCACTAAAAATATCTTCGAAAAGGTTAAAAATATTGCCATTACGCGCTCCAAGTGTAAAGGCCGTATGCTGGTTGTTGATGATCTCCCTGGCGAAAGAGGGGCCTTTAAGTGTACACAACGGATTAGGAAGAAATGCTTCCATGCATTCTACAATAGTTTTCCTTTCGTTGCCAAAACCCTTGGCAAGGTTTACAATGATTGATTCAGGATGGATTTTTTGTTCTTTCAGGAAATTGACAATGGCTACAGATGGAATGGCAAGAAATACAATTGCCCTGTTCACCAGCATTGAAAAATCGTCCGAAGCCTTCAATGCCGGTTCAAGTTTGAAATTGGGGAAATACTTCGGATTTTCATGCAAGGCGTTAATTGAGTTAACAACATTATTTTCGATGGAAAGTATTGTTATATCCAGTTCTGGTTTTTTCGATAACACATTTCCCATTGAAGTGGCGATAGCCCCCCCACCTATAAAATATATCGGCTGACGATTTTCGTTCATGATAATTTCTTTTGCTTCAAAAATAGGTTTCTATTTCAGCTTCCTTTCCATTAAAAACTCCGCAAAAGCAAAGTCCAGCTCATCGTCAATATCCACTGAATGGTTTGGATCAATTTCCACAAATCCAATGTTGTTGCCATACATGTTTTCGTTGCTTTTAACGATCTCAGGCCTGAGGATATCCACAACTCCATTTAGCTGGTAACACGTGGGTAGCAATTGCCGCTGATAATATTTTATAAGGTCCACTTCCGGGATAAATGGTTTAAGTACATTGTTGATGTCCTTAAACATCCAGTAAGGATGATGGATTCCGGTGGCTTTAGTCACCGTTCTTACCGATGACAGGTCAGGATTGTTTGCCGATTTTTCAAGGCAATCATCAATTATACCGGTGGTTTTAAAAGGCGTGGTGGGCCGAAGGAACAATACCAATTCAGGATGATATTTTTCATGACCAGCAAGCCAATCCAATGCATGCAAAACAACAGGTTTGTCGGGCGTGTTATCCTGTGCAATGGAAGTGGGCCGTAGGAAAGGCACTTCAGCGCCATATTCCCTGGAAATTTCTACAATCTCCCGGTCATCTGTCGAAACGATTACCCTTTCAATGCCAGGATGCGATAATGCTACCTTGATCGTATGGGCTATCAACGGAATTCCATGAAGTAACTTTATGTTCTTCTTATGTATTTTTTTGCTGCCACCACGTGCCGGTATCAGGGCAATTGTTTTTTTCATTTTATTGATTCATTTCAAACTCCATCATGATTTTCACGAGTTCATCAAATGTTACCTTCGGCTCCCATCCAAGTGTTTTTTTAGCTTTACTGTAATCGCCTTTCAAAAGTTCTACTTCGGTGGGGCGGAAATACCACGGATCCACCTCAACCAGAATTTTCCCTGTTTTCCTGTCGATTCCCTTTTCATCAACTCCGGTTCCCTCCCACATGATACCAACTCCGGCAAAGGCGAACGATTTTTCAACAAACTCTTTCACAGTATGCATTTCGTTTGTGGCAACCACGAAGTCTTCTGGTTTGTCGTGCTGAAGGATTTTCCACATGGCCTCAACATAATCTGGTGCATATCCCCAGTCCCGGCTGGCATTCATGTTTCCAAGGTAAAGCTTCTCGCGTTTGTTGTTTACAATATCGGCTACTGCCATTACGATTTTTTTGGTAACAAAACTGTTTCCACGGCGTGGTGATTCGTGGTTAAACAATATCCCGTTGCAGGCAAAGATGTTGTAGGCTTCGCGGTAATTTATGGTTATCCAGTGTGCATAAAGCTTGGCGGCGCCATAAGGGCTCCTCGGGTAAAAAGGGGTTTCTTCGGTTTGGGGCATCTGCCCTACTTTACCAAAAAGTTCACTTGTGGAGGCCTGGTAAAATTTGGTCTTATCCGTAAGGCCAAGTATCCTTATGGCTTCCAAAATACGTAACGCTCCTACAGCATCAGCATTGGCAGTGTATTCAGGTGTTTCAAAAGATACTTTTACATGGCTCTGTGCAGCAAGGTTATATACCTCATCCGGCTTCAATTCCTGTAAAATTCGTGTAAGGTTGGATGAGTCGGTAACATCCCCATAATGCACATAAAACTCGTTTCTACGCTTATGCGGATCAAAATAGAGGTGCGCTATTCTCAATTTCATTTCGAGGCTCGACCGGCGAACGAGACCATGCACCTGGTAGCCTTTGTTTAAAAGAAATTCAGCCAGGTATGATCCATCCTGTCCTGTAACACCTGTTATAAATGCTTTTTTCATTGATTAATCGCTTATTGTTTTATGTAGGTAATAATCTTTTTGCAAATGTAATCAACATCCGCCTCAGTGAGCATCGGGTATGAAGGTACGCTTAATCCCCTTTCGGACAATGCTACGGAAACGGGGTTG
>JABMQA010000534.1 GCA_013203545.1 Bacteroidota bacterium | reverse complement strand
TAATAATTCTGTTCCTTGATCTCGAAATAAGATTGCGGATGCTGGCACGCCGGGCAGAACTTGGGAGCCTTAGACCCTTCGTGCAGGTATCCACAGTTACGGCATTTCCAAACAATTTTTCCATCACGTTCGAATACCCTTCCGGCTTCCAGGTTGTCATACAGTTTCCTGTAGCGCTCCTCGTGAGCTTTTTCAACGCGGGCAATCATTTTAAACGCCGTAGCAACATCCTTAAATCCTTCTTCTTCGGCAATTTTTGCAAACTCAGGATAGAGCTCGGTCCATTCCTCATTTTCACCATCGGCAGCGGCTTTCAGGTTTTCGAGGGTAGTGCCGATTATTCCGGCCGGATAAGAGGCCGTAATTTCAACCATGCCCCCTTCGAGGAATTTGAAAAACCGTTTGGCATGTTCCTTTTCGTTGAGTGCCGTTTCATCAAAGATGGCGGCAATCTGTTCCAGGCCTTCTTTTTTGGCCTGCTTGGCAAAATAATCGTACCGCATACGCGCCTGCGATTCACCGGCAAAGGCTTTCAGCAGGTTTTGTTCGGTGCGTGTTCCTTTTAAACTTTCCATAGTATGAAGTTTTAAGTAATGAGATGATTTTTGTTACTAACCGTTATTCTACTCTTCAACACCCATCATGATCTCAGTTTCCTGTTTCACAGATTCCACATCATCCTTAAGTTTCGGGTGAGATTTTACAATCGTGAGTTCATCGATAATATTTTGTGCCCCTGCGTATTTATCAATGATAAACAAAACGTATCGAATATCCACACAGATAGTGCGCTGCAATTCGGGTTCAAAGGCAATATCGCCGCTCATGGCTTCCCAGTTTCCATCGAATGCAAGACCAATCAGTTCACCCCAGCCATTGAGCACAGGGCTACCTGAATTTCCACCGGTAATATCGTTGTTGGTAAGGAAACAAACAACCATCTTTCCATCTTCACCATACATCCCGTAATCTTTTTCTTTGTACAATTCCTTAAGCTTTTCAGGAACAACGAATTCCCAGTTCGAAGGATCTTCTTTTTCCATCACACCATACAGATGGGTAACATAGTCGTAATGCATCGCATCGGCAGGGTAATAATCAAGCACTTGGCCATAGGTAAAGCGCATTGTGGAATTGGCATCCGGATAGAATTTTTTATCAGGCTCCATCAATCGCAAACCGGCTATGTAAAGCCGCTCACCTTTGCCGGTTTTAGCGTAAGCCTCCTGCAGGGCTGCCTGAATTGGCGGGAATGTTTCAACAAAGGCCATTACCAGTTTCATGGCCGGATCTTTTGCTATTTTTTTTGCGGATGGTTTATTGAGAAATGCATCAACCTTTTCCTCAGAGGTAAATATGGATTTTTTGAATAACATATCAGCGTACGCCACGAAATTGCCTTTATATTTCTTTTCGAGTTCAGCAAGATAGGCAGGTTGCTGGTCTATTGGCACATTCTTATAGAACATTTCAAGCATAGCACCAAGCAGTTCCTTATCTACCGGTTCATAATAATTTTTGAAGTAATTTTCAGCCCTCTCATGAAGTGCCTCAATTTCATCATCAAGTGCATCTTTATCAACATCTTTTTTACGCAACATCTCCTCCAGATCACCGAACCTTCTTGCAAAACCCAGTATTTCACTACCGCGTAGTATGGCCTCGCGAAGGTAGATGTAAGTGAGATTGTAATTTTTTTGCTCTACAATACCCGTTTCAAGAAGATCAAGTGCCTCACCATAAGTTTTGGTTCTGTTAAGATCTGCAATAACCCAATCGTTGAATTTTGCCTCCTGTGCTTTTTTCTTGTCAGAAACTTTTAGACGTTTCAAACCTTTGGTTTGCCCGATAAAATATTTCCAGTAGTTGGATGTACGGGCGTATTTTGATGAATATTTAATCCTTACCTCATCATCGGCATCCATATATTGCCGCATGATCTTTAACTTTTTATCCCTGATTTTTACAACGGTAGGATTGGATTCTTCAATAGCGAGATCAACACCCCATGAAGAGAGGTAACGGTCGGTACCACCGGGATAGCCAAGGATCATGGCAAAATCGCCACGATCAACGCCGGCCACGGAGATGGGCAGATAATACTTTGATTTCAAGGGGACATTATCTTCTGCAAATTCTGCTGGCGATCCATCAGTGGCTGTATAAACCCTGAAAATGGAGAAATCACCTGTATGACGCGGCCACATCCAGTTGTCGGTATCGGCGCCATACTTCCCGATGGATTGCGGTGGCGCACCTACGAGCCTGACATCTTTAAAAACCTCATAAACAAAAAGGTAATACTCGTTCCCACCATAAAAACTTCTGACTGTGGCGGTATAATCGTTACCGTCTTTAGCCTCATCGGTAATTATTTTGTTAATATCCCCAATTTTATCACCTCGTTCCTCTTCAGTCATTTCATCATCTACCTCAGCTAAAACCCTCTCAGTAACATCCTCGATCCTAACCAAAAACCTGGCATAGATATTTTCGCTGGGCAGTTCTTCCTTTTTATCCAGGGCCCAGAACCCATCGGTCAGGTAATCGTGTTC
>JABMQA010000053.1 GCA_013203545.1 Bacteroidota bacterium | reverse complement strand
GGTCGGGATCAAAGAAAAAAGTTATCATCGAATTTCGCGAATTAAACGAATTTAAATTCGTTCAATTAGTTTAATTCGATGAAAGAAATTAACGGATGATTATACTTTTTCGATTCCCATTCATTTCATGATTCTTCATCGTGCAGGGAGTTTCTTCCTGCCTCAATAGGTTTCAGACGCCTGATAGCCTCCTTTACATTACCCACTTTTTCAAAAAGGATACTGTTCTTGCCATTGGTCTCCCTCAATTTGCAAGTTTTAGAATTGTTTTTGTAAAAGTTAATTACTGCACCAAAAGCATCAGAATTATAATATTCAGAATCGGGGTTTGATACAAAGAATCCAATCAGCCGGTTGTTTTTGAGCAGTATTTTTTCCAAACCGATATTTTTAGCCAGCCATCTCATCCGCAAGGTATTGAGCAGGGATGTTACAGGTGCGGGAACAGACCCAAAACGGTCGGTCAGCCTTTGTTCGAATTTCAACAGATCATCTTCTGTTTCGATGCTATCCAGTTCTTTGTAAAGACTTATCCGTTCGGTGGTGATGGAAATATATTCGACCGGAATACGGATTTCAAGGTCTGTTTCGATCTGGCAATCCTTTACGTAGTTCATTTCCACCTGGTCTTTGAACAATTCTTTATATCCTTCTTCCCGCAGTTCCATCATCGCTTCATCAAGGATCTTGTTGTACATCTCATAACCGATATCGGAAATAAATCCGCTTTGTTCCGCACCCAGCAGGTTTCCTGCGCCCCTGATATCCAGGTCGCGCATGGCAATGTTGAAGCCGCTTCCCAGGTTAGAGAATTCCTCGATGGCCCGAAGGCGTTTCCTTGCTTCCGGCGTTAATGTGGAAAGCGGTGGGGACAAAAGGTAGCAAAAAGCCTGTCGGTTTGCCCTGCCCACGCGGCCTCTTAGTTGATGCAGATCACTCAGTCCGAAGTTTTGTGCATCGTTAACAATGATGGTGTTGGCATTGGGAATGTCCAGCCCGTTTTCGACAATGGTGGTTGCGACCAGCACATCGTAATCCCCTTCAATAAATCCGAGCATCACCTTCTCGAGTTTGGGGCCTTCCATCTGGCCATGGCCTATCGCAATTTTTACCTTCGGGCAGAATTTCTGGATCATATCTGCCACATCATTGATATTTTTCACCCGGTTGTGAATGAAGAATACCTGGCCGTTGCGCGACACCTCGTAATTGATGGCATCCCTGATAACATCCGTATTGAAGCCCCTAACCTGTGTCTGGATGGGTATCCGGTTTGGTGGTGGTGTATTGATGATGGACAAATCCCTGGCACCCATCAGCGAAAACTGCAAAGTCCTGGGAATGGGTGTGGCGGTGAGTGTCAGGGTGTCAACATTCACTTTGATTTGTTTCAGTTTTTCCTTTACCGAAACGCCAAATTTTTGTTCCTCATCGATGATCAACAAACCCAGATCCTTAAATTTGATGTCCTTGCCAATTAAACGATGTGTCCCTATGAGGATATCCAGTTTGCCATCGGCGAGTTCTTTAATTAACCGCGTCTGTTCCTTTCGTGTTTTAAACCGGTTTATGTATTCGATGTTCACCGGGAAATCCCGCAGCCGGCCCTGAAATGTTTTATAGTGCTGCAATGCCAGGATGGTTGTGGGAACCAGTACGGCGGCCTGTTTTGAATCGGTAACGGCCTTAAATGCCGCCCTGATAGCAACCTCCGTTTTACCAAAGCCCACATCTCCGCATACCAGCCTGTCCATAGGATAGTCTTTTTCAAGATCGGTTTTAACATCAATGGTGGCCTTGTATTGATCCGGTGTGTCTTCATAAATAAATGAGGCTTCAAGTTCATGCTGCAGATAGGTGTCGGGGGTAAAACTGAACCCTTTCGATCCTCTTCGCTCTGCATACAACTTGATCAGGTCTTTGGCAATGTCCTTGACCTTTTTCTTAGTGCGCTCTTTCAGGCGGTTCCAATTGTTGGTTCCCAGTTTGTTCAGACCTGGAGGTGTGCCCTCGCTACCAATGTATTTTGCGATCCGGTGTAGCGAGTGAATACTTACATAAAGCAGGTCGCCATTTTTGTAAACCAACCGTATGGCCTCCTGGAATTTTCCATTGTTGTCGATGGTTTCCAGACCGTCAAATTTACCAATCCCATGGTCGATATGGGTTACATAATCGCCGGGCTTAAGGTCGTAAATTTCTTTAAGTGTTAGTGCCGCTTTCCCTTTGATTCCTTCACGCAGGTGGAAACGGTGATAACGGTCGAATATCTGGTGATCGGTATAACAGGCCAGGTTGAGTTGCCTATTGATGAAACCTTCGTGGATAGTAAGGTTGAGTGTATGGTAATTTAGCTGGTTTCGTTTACCGTCTTTCCGGTGAATATCGTCTAAAATGTTGTGGAGGCGTTCGGTCTGCTTGGGATTTCCTGAAAAAATCAGGTTTGTTATCCCGCTGCTTGTGTTTTCGTTCAGGTCGTTGATTAAGAGATCGAAATTTTTGTTGAACGAGGGTTGGGGGAGTGAGTCAAATTCATATTGAAAGGTTGGCCCCAACATAAAATTTGTGCCGAATTCAACGGTGGAGAAATCCAGCAACTCCCGTAAAAAGTGATCTCCCGGTATAAATATGTGTTCCGGGATAATTTTCTCGTTTTCCGTTTCTGATCCTGAATAGGTTTGGATGAATTTTTCAAACTCAAGGTTCATTCGTTCAATCAAAAAGCTTAGGTCCTGGATCCAGAAAATGGTTTTTTCAGAAAGAAAGGAGGCAAAGGAAACTTTGTCGCTGATGATTTGACGTTTTTGAAGGTCAGGGATCAGGTTGATGTGTTGTAACATCGTAAGTGAAAGTTGTGATCCGGGATCGAATGTTCTGATGGATTCGATCTCGTTACCCAAAAATTCGATACGGTAAGGATAATCATTGCTAAAGGAAAATACGTCAATAATGCCGCCCCTCACTGCAAAATCACCGGGTTCCGTTACAAAATCTACCCGTTCGAAATGGTATTCCATCAGAAAATCGATCAGAAAATCCTGCGAAAGCTCATCACCTTTTCTAACGCCAAGGGTGTTTTGCGCTACGGTGTATTTATTAACCACTTTTTCGGCAAGCGCTTCGGGGTAGGTGACAACAGCAAACTGGCGATTTTTCCCACGAATTTTGTTTAGAACCTCTGTGCGCAGAAGAATGTTGGTGCTGTCGGTATTTTCAATTTCGTATGGTTTTTTGTAAGATGTGGGGAAAAACAGGATCTTTCGTTTGGCATATTCCATTTCCCGCTCACCAAAAATCGCCTCCAGGTCATTGTGGAAATAGGCTGCATTTTCTTTATCAGGTAATACAAAAACCTGGGTACCCTTGTGGGAATTAACCAATGAAGCAGCCATAAAGGAGGGTTCAGACCCTTTGAGTCCGCTCAGATGAATATGCTCGGCGGTAGCGTTTTGAAATAATTCAAACATGCTGCCTATTTTTTCACTGCCGGCAAACAGTCCCAGAATTTCTTTAACCCTCAAATCGTGTAATTCCTGATTTTAGTTTGCAAAATTATTGGTTTCATTCCAGATTCTAACACATTTCTCAGATTTTAGTTTATTTTGCAGGATAAATCAAGCTTTCATTTGATGTATTAAGATCATAAAATGGTGGGATTCATAAACATTGAAAAAGGGCTGACCCTGAATAAAATCGGATCTCAGGATGCCACACCCGTATTTGAACTTATTGACAAGGACCGGAAAAACTTAAGAAAATGGTTGCCATTTGTTGATATGACAATTAGCCCTGAAAACACAACAACATTTATTAACCAGTTACAAAAGGCCTGCTCACGGGAGTATGTGTTTACGATTCGATATAAAGATGCAATAGTTGGGTTGATTGGTTTTAAGGACATCGATAAGGTGAACATGAAACTCGAGATCGGATACTGGATTGTTAGTGAATTTGAGGGACTCGGTATTGTTACCAAATGTTGCAAAGCTATAATAGATATTGCATTTACAAAAATGAAAATGAACCGGGTGCAGATCAAATGTGGGGTTGGGAATGTCAGGAGCAGCAATATTCCCAAAAGGTTGAATTTTACCTTTGAAGGCATCGAGCGAGCCAGCGAAAAGCACCGGATTAAATACATTGATTTGGAGGTTTATTCAAGGCTGCGGAGGGACGCTGAGGAAGTAGGAAGTAGGAAGTAATCGGTAATCGGTGATCGGTAATCGGTGATCCGTGATCGGTAAAAAGCAGTCCTCCTCTCCGCAACTTTTTGAAACATTCAAACCGACTTCGGCTCCGCTCAGTCGTCTTCTTTCTCAACCTGAAATCTTCAAACCTGAAACCTTCAAACCAGAAACCTCCAAACCCCAAACCCCAAATTTTTAGCAATAAATTTAT
>JABMQA010000533.1 GCA_013203545.1 Bacteroidota bacterium | reverse complement strand
ATTCGCTTGGTTTTGCGCTGGCTCTCATTCTTTTTGCCGGTTTACGCGAACACCTCGAACTGATGGATGTACCAAAGGGGATGCGCGGTATGCCAATTGCACTGGTCGTTGCCGGTATTTTATCACTTGCCTTTATGGGCTTTGCCAATCTTGTTAAAATTTAATAACGAAGGTTTTTGGTTTTGCTTTTTTTCATTCAGCAACCAGCAACGGGTAACTATCAATAAATATATGCAACAATACATCCTCTTCGGTACAACAGTTTTCATGGGTTTGTTTGCCATTATGAACCCTATTGCAAATACACCTATTTTTATAGGCCTTACCCAGTCGAATACATCTGTCGAGCGCAAAAATATTGCGTTTAAATCGCTTTTATATGCGTTTATCATCGTTACTGTTTTTTGCATAGCCGGTCACTTTATCTTTAAAATATTTGGGATTACCCTTCCGGCATTTAAAATTACCGGCGGGATATTGCTATTTATGGTAGGGTACAATATGATACAGGGAAAGGAGTCGCAGGTACATCAGGTTTCGGATGCAGCAAAACAAAAAATTAAGGCGCTACACGAGAACAATGAAATAAATATTGCGATTTCGCCGCTGGCCATTCCCATACTTGCCGGGCCCGGTACCATTGCAACCGCCATGAATTTCATCGGGGTCAGTACTCAACCGACCCATTATATCATTGTGATTGCTTCTTTTGCATTGTTGTGCATAATTACCTACCTGTTATTCGTCTATGGGGAAAAACTCATTCATACACTGGGTCATGGGTTCGTGACTATTATTTCCCGCATCATGGGTTTGATACTTGCCGTAATTGCCACGCAAATGATTATCGGAGGTATCCATGGCGCTATGCAGTTGTACAAATAGCAAAATTATTTTTCGGTTAATGAATTTCCTGAAAGCCCCGGAGGATTTGGTGGATCATTGCTGTAAAATTCCCTTTGTACCGGAATGGGTAAATCATAGCCTTCCTTTTTAAGCCTATCATAAATTAAATGACTGTTGCTTTCATACACCCGGCATAATTTAGAAATGAATTAAGTATCGGAGAATGTGTCCCTTGAGGGACTACAGGGTGGAATTTTTTTTGCTTTCCAGATTGACCCGAAAATCCACCCCCTGACTCCCTCAAGATAGTAGGGCAAAGTCCCAAATTTACTTTAATCTTGGTTCGTTATATAAATTAAGAGCCTATATTTGTAATCCTGATCAGAAAATTGTTACGACATGGCATATCATAAGGGACATAAAAAGGGTGGGAGTGGCGGCAAATTGGGCAAATCCAATATGGAACATTATGATGATAGTGAAAAGATCAAAGCCCACGCAAAAAAAATTAGAAGGCTCGAAGATCGTGACATGGAACAGCAATTCACAAGCGCATTTATAGCTACCAGTGGTCACCTGGAATTGATTTATGATGAAACAGATGTGAACGAACGCCCCAAAAAACGTCCCAAAACCGGGCGACGGAATACCAATCTGTCGTATATGACCCGGGATCAATTTGATGCCATTCTAAAAAAAATCCAGGATCGAAAGACCCAATATTACTACTTCAGGGATTACTATGCCTTTCAACTGCTCGGATACCTGATCGGTATTGATGGTATGGAGGTAGGGAAAATAAAGAAGACCGCTTTTGGCAAACTGCTAAATGCACCTGCTGTTAAAAGTATTACAGCAACATTGGGTGATGGCTTGCTTACCAGGGAGATGCTGATCAATAATTTATCGCCCGGGCAATTGTGTTTTGTACTGAGTTTGGATGAATGGGGGGATGAACGGCGCTGGCATTCCTATTATCATCAAACATCACGTCCTGGCTATAACCTGGTTGTGCAACTCAATTTTTCGGATCAGCACGATAAACAATACAGGAAATTGATCACCTTAGCCGACGAACATCCCTTCGAGTACGATTTGCATCCCATCTCGAAGGATAAAAACAGAACACTTGCATGGGCAAGGATCGATATGGCTGAAGACATGAGTTATGTGCTGATAGAGGAGATACAGTCCGACTGGATCAGGCTGGCTGAAAACCGGATTACACTGGCAGAAACCATCATGGAAACCGGTGACGGTGAAGTAGTGGTGGGGCAAACCGAAATAAAGCGCCGAAATATTGAGAAGGAAAAGCATGAGCATTATTTGCGTACAGTATTAAAACCTTACACATCCATTTGGGAAGAGGCCATGCTTTCGTCGGTGATCTGGTTGCTGAAAGAAAAACTGGGGGTGAATACATTTTATTACCACACGCATGAAGGCGGTACGCTGTTAAAAGGTATCGATTTTGGCAAAAAGCCGCCCACGTCGATTTATACAAAACTGCCCCGCAAATTTTGTTTCCGGTTAACCAATGAACCGCCTGCCTTCATTGCAAACAGAGTTAAGGAACTGGAAGCGAAGAACCGTGTAAAAATTAAATTTTACAAACTGGATTTTGCGGAATTTACTTGCATCAAATACAATTCCCCGCCCTGAAGGACGGGGCTAATCAAATCCAAATAACATTTTTGGACAGCTTCTTAGTCTGCGTTATTTATAAAATCTATAGCGAAGACGCGAAGAATAAGTAAATTAACCCCATGTTGTAGTAAACCGTAAAGAAACACCAAATCCCGGATACCCCGCAAACTATCAGGAAGGACTAAAATACACTCCCATTACTTTTTACCTGGTTTAACCGGATATTTTGTCATAATGGCCTTCACAGCTCTTTTAATCCCACAATCCCTGTTGTTTGGATTGTCATCAACGGTTTGGGAGCCAACGCCCTGCCAGATCAATTCTTTACGGCTGTGATCAAAAATATCGATCACGAGTGTTCCCACCAAGTAATCATACTCATGGTACGTAGTAGCGGAATATCCATATCCCCATCCCCAGCCGGGGCCGTAGTGATAGCCCATAGGGCCTCTGTAATGGTCGGTATAGGCTGTAACACCCTTTTTTTGATCGAAAACGATGAAAAGGGATAATATCAGTTCCCCACCGTTTTCAACAAACTCGAGTCCTCGTTTTTTAAGTTCCCCGGCAACAGCCCTTTCAAAGCGTTGCTGGTTAATCTCGTTAATTACCTTGTCACTTTCTTTCGCCCATCCGTAAAACGAATAGGTATTAAATTTGGTAAAATCAGTTTCCTTATCGTAGTCAGACGAAACCGAAATTTTTGGCGAGCACCCTGTAATCATCAGAATTACTCCGGAAATTAGAATTAACAATAATTTTTTCATGTTTGAATTGGTATTAAAATATATAGTTTCTTGCTATCTGAAGATTTATCCTGACCATTGAATGACAATCGAATGACCACCCCTTTATTCCACACCTCCCTCATCACAGAACTTGTTTTGCCTTTTATCAATCTTGTTGACTCGAAAATTTTCCGACCAGCAAAATGTAATTCCAGGTTGTGATTGATATAAAGAATGTTTTGTTCAATTCCATCTTTCAAATTTTAATTGTACAAAAATAGTCAAGATTTCTTCACAAGTAATCCAGTCAAAATAACTTCCCCAAATCAAACTGGCATTATTGTAAAAACCACCTGTTTTATTACAGAT
>JABMQA010000052.1 GCA_013203545.1 Bacteroidota bacterium | reverse complement strand
CATCAACACCTTGCATTATATTTGCCGCTGCAAAGTAAGAACTGTTGATATGAAAATAAAAATACACGTATTAATTATCGCATTCATTTGCCTGGTAATTAACGACTCCAGGGGACAGGCATTTGAAAATCCTTTCGCAAACGGCAAACCCATCGGCCTTGTGTTTGCCGATTTCTATACCGGGATTAACCAGGGAAGTAACCCAACTGCATTTGAGGTTAGGAGAGCCTACCTGGGTTACGATTTCAATATGAGTAAAAACTTCAGTGCAAAAATACTGGTTGATATCGGAAGCCCGGATGATGTTTCGCAATATTCATTGCTTCGGCGGTTTGCGTACTTCAAAAATGCATATCTGCAATATGAATCAGGTAAAATTAAAAGTAAAATTCGGCATCATCCCCTTACAACAATTTAAAACGCAGGAAAATATCTGGGGGCACAGGTACATTTATAAATCCGTTCTTGATGAACACGGTATGGCCTCCACTGCCGACCTCGGGGCATCAATAAATTTCAAGGCTACGGAATATATCGAATTTGATCTTACCATGATGAATGGGGAAGGTTACTCCAATCTTCAAACCGATAACTCTTATAAAGCTGGCATCGGTGCAACCGTAAAGCCCTGGAAAGGGTTGATTTTACGCATGTATGCCGACGGTATTGCAAAACAGGAGACCCAGGTATTGCTTGTAAATGTTATTGGGTATCAGTTTGAAGATAAGGCTGCTGTTGGCGTTGAATATGACAAAACGTTCAATAATAAATTCGAAAAGGAACAGGGCCGGGATGTTTTCTCCATTTATGCATCTTATAACATTAACAAACAATTCCAGCTCTTCGGGCGATATGACAAGGTCCATTCCAATATTCTTGATGGTGATGATAAGCCATGGAACCTTGATAAAGATGGCAGCGCCATTATTGCAGGTGTACAGTACAAGCCTATTCCAAAGGTAAAAATCGCACTCAACTATCAGGATTGGTTTCCGTATGCTAAAAATGTCAGCAACGAATCATTCATTTATTTAAATCTTGAATTCAGGGTATGGTAAGAATAAAAATTATTTTAGCAATCATCCTGTTTGGAATGATCATTTCTGGATGCCGGAAAAGCGACTATGAAATTCCTGCCGATGAAACGATTGTTGATAATGGCGAGGGTACAGGAACTGTCACCTGGTTTGCCAGCCGCAACTATATCATCGAAGGATTTGTTTTTGTAAACGATGGACAAACGCTGACCATTGAAGCGGGAACCGTGATACGTGCCCGTACAGGGCAGGGCGATAAAGCCAGTGCACTGATTGTTACACGTGGTGGAAGGATTATCGCAAATGGAACGGCTGAAAACCCTATAGTTTTTACCGTTGAAGGTGATGATCTGGAGGGCAGCATACCTGTTAAAACAAGTGGATTGTGGGGTGGAGTGATTATTCTTGGTAACGCGCCACTTAATGTTTCCGGAAATGAAGCCATCATCGAAGGTATCCCCATAACCGAACCACGGGGTGTGTTTGGCGGCGATCATCCTGAAGACGATTCAGGAATCCTGCAGTATGTCTCGATTCGTCATGGCGGAACCAACATCGGCGAAGGAAACGAAATAAACGGACTTACACTGGGTGGTGTAGGTAGCGGAACGATAATCGACCATGTGGAGGTTGTTGCCAATGCGGACGATGGGATCGAATTTTTCGGTGGAACCGTGAACTGCAAATACCTGGCCGTAGCTTTTTGTGGAGACGATGCCTTTGATTTTGATATGGGATACCAGGGTAAAGGTCAGTTTTGGCTGTCGATCCAGACATCCGAATCCGGTAATATGGTGGCCGAACTCGATGGCAGCCCAAGCCATCCTTCCAATAAACCCTATACAATGCCGTTAGTTTATAATTTAACAGCCATTGGCAGGGGGCAGGAAGCTGCTGCCGGCCTCATCAGCTTCAAATCCAATTCGGCAGGGATTTTCAGAAATTCGATCTTCATCAACCAACAATGGGGTGTCAGGGCTGAGTATGACTCACAGCGCGACAACAGCCTTGAACAATGGCAAAATGCCAACCTTAAAATTACCAACAACACCTTTTTTAATATAGCCTTCGATACACCCGAATCGATCCTGACCATAACAGGTGATTATCCCGGAGATGAAATTCTGCAGGCGTGGCACAACTATTTTTACGAGGGAATTAACCAGATAGAAGATCCGGGCTTTGTGATCGAAGACAACAGTTACACCCTCTACCCATCCGATGAATTTACAGGTGAAACGGCGCCTCCCGACGACCCCTGGTTCGAAAATGCATCCTACCAGGGAGCATTCAAAAATCACAACTGGTTGCTGGGCTGGTCACAATTGAGCCGGGAAGGTATTTTGAAATAGAAATCCTGAACAACCCTGACAGGGTTTCGAGACTGTCTCATTAATACATGCATCGGTCATTTCGAGTTTTTGCGAGAAATCTAACCCATTACAAACAAATGTTTTAGATTTCTCCCTTCGGTCGAAATGACCGAGTCCCAAGGGTAATGAGACAGCCCCGTTTATGGAAAGCACAACCTGACCTCTGTCCCACTGTTTGGCACACTTTGAATCTCCATCGATCCATCAAGCGCCTGCATCAGTTGCCGGGCAAGGCTAAGTCCGATTCCTGAACCGGTTTCTTTGGTGGTATAAAATGGGACCGTGCATTTTTCGAGAACCTCATTGTCCATCCCATTTCCATTGTCTTTTACAGATATGATCCTTTGATCCTGATCATTTCTCAAAGATATCCGGATCACCGGATTGGATTGCACGGAAGTATCAAATGCTTCAACAGAATTTATTACGAGGTTGATGAGAATCTGCTGAAGAAAACCCGGGTCGGTTATGAGTATGCTATTCTCAGGAAAATCAAACTGCAGTTTGATTTTCTTTTCGCTGAGTTGGTTGGTGAGAAGGCCGGCAGTATGGTCAACCAATTTCCATATTTGTACCTCCAGTTTTTCAGGTACCTGAATTTTTGTAAGGCTCCTGTAAGCTTTCACGAAATCGGACAATCCCCGGCTTCTTTCGCCGATCACTTCCAGTCCTTTGAGGGTCTTTTGGATTAACTTATCACTTTTATCCACTGCATGGTTTGCTGTTTGCCATTTATCCATTAACAGCTCGGCTGTAGAGTTTATCGGGCCCACAGAATTCATGATCTCGTGATTGAGTACACGCAGCAGTTTCTGCCAGCTTTCAACCTCTTTACGGTTTATGGCCGGCTGAATATTATCGAAGGAAATGATTTTATAATGCCTGCCCTCAGAAATAAATCCCGCAATCTTGAATTGTAGGGTAACGGAGGCTTCACCTGTCCTCCATAACAACTGCTTTACTTCACCGGCCCTGAACGAACTTAAAAAATCACGAGCCCCTTTCATCTTTCTTTCCAGCGACTCCAGATTTCTGATGGCAGGGATACCAAGCAATTGAACTGCCGACGGATTGCTGAAAATAACCTTTTCGTCATCATCAATTACTAGTAGTCCGCTGGCAATATTTCTACTCATCACCCTGTAATACTCATTCTCAACCTCCTGTTGCTGCTTTTGCTTTCTGAGCCGGTTTTTTAATTCCAGCAAGGGGATTTTGATAGCGCTGAGTTGAGTGTCATCCAGGGCACCTCCCCATTCAAACTGTGAGCCCTTCAGCATCGCAAAAAAATTGTACAATTCACGGTTCCATCTGTTCAGAAACCTAATAAATAATACTACCTCAACCACAACCAGCAATGCTACATGAATAACAAAAATAATTTGTTGACCTGTAAACCATAACCAGAAAAAAAACAGCAGTGTAGTAATTATGGTAACAACGTAGATGGTAAGCCGGATATGAAAGTTTTTAAAGACCATGCCTTTTAATTTTATTGTACAAGGTTTGCCGGCTGACCTTTAATTCAGTAGCTACTCTGGTGAGGTTACCTTTGAAATGCCGGATGGCTTTTTCGATGGCGGCGCGTTCAAGTTGTTCCAAAGGTTGCAGCAAGATAAGCTGTTCTTCCTCCCGGGTATTTGGCTGGATTTGAAAATCCTTATCAGAAATCACTTTTGAATCAGCAAAAATAACTGCCTTTTCAACCGTATGCCTGAGCTCACGTACATTGCCGGGCCAACCATAATTTTCGAGTGATATGATGGCCTTTCCATTAAGTTTAAACGGGCCTTTGCTGTATTTTTTTGAAAAGTGTTCGATATAATGATTTGCGATGGGAATAATATCTTCCTTTCTTTCACGCAGGGGCGGAATATCAATAATGACCGTATTGATCCGGTAATACAAATCCTCCCTGAAACTACCATCATTGATCATCTTTTGAAGGTCGTGGTTGGTGGCGCAAATCAGGCGGATATTGGTTGAAATGCTATCATTTGACCCGAGTGGGGTTACCTCGTTGTTTTGTAAAACCGAAAGCAGTTTTGCCTGGACCTGCAAATCCAGGTTCCCTATCTCGTCAAGGAAAATTGTTCCGCCAGAAGCCGCCTCAAATTTACCTGCCCTGCTGCCGGTTGCGCCCGTATAGGCTCCTTTAACATGACCAAACAGCTCCGATTCTACAAGGCCATGAGGCAGCGTTGCAATATCAACTGTAAGAAATATTTCATTTTTACGGAGGCTATTCCGGTGAATTTCCCGGGCAATGAGCTCCTTTCCTGTACCATTTTCGCCGGTTATCAATATGTTGGCATCGGTATTAGCCACCTTTGAGATGCTACTATAAATGCGCTGCATGCCAGGGGAAGCACCCCTGATCATTTGAGCAGTACCGGAAATCTGCCGCCTGAGAACGGCTTCCTTTTTTGTGAGCGTGTTAATCTTATTTTTAGATTGCCGGAATTTAAAAGCTGCTTTTAATGTAGCAATTAGTTTCTGGTTCTCCCAGGGTTTTAAAACAAAGTCAAAAGCGCCCTCCTTTACCGCCTTTACCGCCAGTTCAACATCACCATAGGCAGTAATAAAAACCACCACAGCATCCCTGTCGTTTTCCCTGATCTTTTCGAGCCAGAACAGTCCTTCATTCCCGGTACTTACCCCTGCCGAAAAATTCATGTCGAGCAAATACACATCGAAAGCTTTCTCCCACACCAGGTTTGGAATCAGATTAGGATTGGACACGCAAACCACCTCATCAAAATAATCTTCAAGCAAAAGCTCAAGCGATAGGAGTACCGGCTTCTTGTCATCGGCAATTAAAATTCGCTTTATCTCTTTTTTTAACATCGGTTTCAAAGGTACAAAAGGAAATGATAATTGAAAGGCTTAGCTGGCTCGGATTTTCAATTCCGCAGGATTATCATCCGGTATCGGTCGTTGCTATTAAAGAGGGATGCCATCCCTCACCCGGTTGAATCTATCCAATCCGTATGAAATTTTGGGATATTTTAATCCCTCGTTATCTGAATGTAGCAGGGATGGCATCCCATAGCCGTCAAGCTAAGCGAGTAAAATGTATATTACAATGGATTTAACGCTTTTATTAACTGCCCCGATATGTACTCAAAGAGAAATATGTAACTGGATGGGATAGTTTTCTCCCTTCAAAACTCCGCCTGGCTCCGTTTTCTCTCAACTCCACTAAATGCAACCAAATTTGTCATTTCGACCACAGGCACAAGCAAAGTGCAGTGCCGAAGGGAGAAATCTATTTCTCTTTTCTTAGCTTGACGACTATAGATGGCATCCCTTTCGGTGTATTACAGCATGCCATACTTCCGATACACTGTTCAATAAAATTTGCTAATTATTTATTGATGACCAATTTTATCGTCTCCTGGTAATTTTCTGAGATAACCCGTGCAAAATATATACCCGGCACAACTCTTTCATTATCGCACCCTTTACCATTCCAGGATGCCCCTGTGGAGCCGTTCATTTCGATATCGTAAACCATTTTCCCAACTGCATCAAAAATTTCGATGGTTGCATTGTTTGCCAGATCGCTATTTACCGAAAAGATAAAAGCACCGGACGATGGATTTGGATAGACATTGATATTCGCTTTATTTATCTCATCTATCCCAACGCCGGATATTTGACCAAAAAGACCAACAGACTCTTCACCAGCTGCACCAACATGGTTAACAGGCACAACACCAAAATAGATATAATAGCCTTCGGTGGCATCTTCTTCGGTGGCAATATACTGGAGGGTGGTTTGTCCATCAATCGGTTCCAAATCTTCAAAATTTCCATTTAAGGCCCGGTACCATTGATATTGTGAATTTCCTTCTGGAATCCAGGCCGGGTCATTGTATTGATAGGATGCAGTTAGCACAGAATCAATTACGTGGTAGCCATCTATTGCCAGCGAGACAATATTGGGTGGGAAATAGAAAAAATTATCGCTGATCTCAACATACTCAGAGGTAAAAAGCTTGTACGCTCCGGGTTGCAGACTTACCGATTGGTTTGTTCCGGTAACCTCCAAGGTAGATTGTGAATAATATTCATACCAGGTCCCTGTGTTGGGCCAGGCAGGAGTGTGGGTTTTTGACAACACATCAAAGTTGCCAACCACCACCATATCCATCGAAGCCTGATTCAGAACAATCGATTTAGTAGCGTTGTGCACATCAAGGGAAAATTGTGTGGTTTCAAACACATCCATATTCTTTTTCATGTCGATAAGCACTGAATAAACATTGAACAGATATTTTCGATGGCCGTTGTCAAGATAACCCCATTCTGCTGGCTTTTCTGCCGTACGGCTTTCTTCGGTCATGGATGGATAGTTGATGGAATAATCATACCCCATTTCCCCAAACTGCCAGATCATTTTTGGCCCGGGTATGGTAAAAAAGAAATTTGCTGCAAGCGCCATGCGTTTCAGCGCCGTGAGGGTATCGGCAGTATTGTAACTTCCGGAGGCGTTTCCGTATTCAATGTTTTTAAACATCAGCCTTTCCTCGTCGTGGCTTTCCATGTAACCCACAACATGAGGTTCACTCCAACCCCTCTTCTGGTATGAAATCCATGAAAAATCGGATTTCCCGTTCTCATTGTAACCCATGGTTCCCTCGTTGTAATTGTAAACCGAATTACCCCATGGCATCATGCCATTGGCCGAGAGCACTTTTTCTTCGCTGTTGTCAGCAAAATGCTCCAGGATGATGTATGCATCGGGATTGGTTTCGCGGATTGCAGTAGCATATTCGTTCCAGATATCTATACGGCTCTGGTCATATTGCCCCCATTGTCCCACATTACCTACCGTATAGTTTTGGGTAAATCCTTTTGAAAGGTCAAACCTGAAACCATCAAATTTGTACTCTTCAAGCCAGTAGTTGTTTACGCGCTTTACAAATTCTTTGGTCTGCGGGCTTTCATGATTAAAATCATAGCCCACATTGAAATCATGTGTTGCATCCTGATTGTACCATGGATTGTTTGCTGCAGGCCGGTTGGTCTGGCTGTCCCAGTAAAGCAAAACATTCGGTGATGTTCCGAAGGAGTGATTCAATACCATATCCAGAACCACGGCAATTCCATTCTGATGGCAAACATCGATAAACTCCTTCAGCCTGTCCTTGGGTCCATAGTATTTATCTGGTGCGAAATAATAATTCGGATTGTAGCCCCACGACAGGTTCCCTTCAAATTCGCTTACGGGCATCAGTTCAATAACATTAACGCCGAGCCTTTTAAAATAACCGATCGTATCTGCCAGGCTCTTATAAGTATGCGCTGCCGTAAAATCACGGATCAGGCATTCATAAACCACCATGTCCACAACCGCAGGAGGGGTAAAGTTTGTAACCTGCCACTGGTAGGGTTCCTGAGCTGTTTGAAGTACTGTTGCGATCCCGGAGGTCATTCCGGTAGGATAATCGATCAGGCTGGGATAGGTAGCATTGTTGATATAATGATCATTCCACGGATCGCTCACCTTGTCGGCATAAGGATCTCCAATTCTTACCTCATCCTCAACAAGATACTGGAAAATGTATTCTTTCCCGGCTTCAAGGTTTTCGATCTGTACCCAGAAACGGTTACCATCGGTGGTCTTGTTCATGTAAAAATTTTCCACCATTTGCCATTCGTTGAAATCGCCGATTACAAATACAAAATCCTTTTCAGGGGCATAAAGTGACAGCAACACAGTGTTGTCATCAATATAATTGATCCCATCCACCATACCTACAGGCAGATCTTCGATATCCGGTTGTGGGATTACAAAATAAACAAAGGACTCTGTTACTGTTTCCGTTTCGTTTTTAGCAACAATTTCCACATTGATATCAACCCAATATCCAGCCGTGTTAAGGGCATTTATTGTATAGGAGAGGGATATCTGATCTGTGGATACTTTAAGCTCTCCATCCACATACAAAAACATGGAATCTGCCAGAGGGCTGGTGGCCACAACCGGTATTTCTGCGCCTTCAACAGCCATCACCCGGTCTTTTCCGGGCTCAGAAATGATAATGCTCAAGTTTGATGAAAAAACATCAACGAACATATCGCTTGTTTGTGTATTGCCATCCGCACTTCTGAAGACAAATGCCATTTTTATAATTTCCTCACTCCCACCGGCATTATAAAATTCCCTGATGCTGGGTGTGATGAGCAATTCGTATTTATTATTTCCAAGACTTGTAAGCTCAGGCTGATTGGTATTGTTCCCCCAGTCGCCAATTACATTCTCCCAATCCGGGTTCCCCACCACAAGTAAGCCGGTATGTGTAAAGACATCACCATTGTAATTTTCCAGGGGTGAACCAGTGGCATCAAGTGTGAGCACCACATTATCAATATCGGTTGGAAATTCGGGATTGGTTGTAACGGTTTGTGAAAACAGAGTTGCTCCGGTAAACAACGCAAATGCCAAAATCAAGGTAGATAAATGCTTCATTATTTTAATTTTTTGAATGATCATTAACTTTAAACGGGCACAAAAGTAATAAATTACAAGGTAGGGATTTAACCTGCCGGCACAAAGGTTGGTTTTCCGATTTGCAATTGATTCGGTTTTGTTCTATCTTTGAGCAATTATTTTGATTGATACAGAACACATTGCGGTTTCTATATATTTTAAGACTACTTTTCATTTGCTCTCTTACAATGATAAATAACACTCAAAAGCTATAAAAATGATGAATAACCCAACTTGGAGGACTTGCCATGAGAAACAAATTACAATTTATCTGTATTTTATCCCTTCCCCTGTTTTTTAGTCACCTTCCGGCAGCCGCACAAAACATCCCTGATTTCCTGGTAAACGAACAGGCAGGCATTGATGGTTCGGCGCAATCCACGCCATATATTGACGGAGATGGAAGCGGAAATTATGTAGTATGCTGGAAAGATAAACGCAATGGCAGCAATTTCGACATTTATGCCCAGATCTATTTAAGTGGCAGCACAACATCAGGTGTTAATTTTAAAGTTTGCGATGATGGTGAAACTGCCGATCAGTACAGCCCTGCAGTTGCTGTAAACGAAAATTTGAATTTTGTAATTGCATGGATAGATAGAAGGAACGGCAACCAATGGGATATTTATGCGCAACGATTTTCAAATGACGGAACAGCACTGGGAAACAATTTCAAAGTTAATGATGACCCTGGAAGTGAGGAACAGGAGCATCCTTCGGTATCCATTGACAGTTTCGGGAATTTTGTCATTGTCTGGGCTGATAAGCGAAATGGCGATTGGGATATCTATGCCCAACGTTTTTTAAATGATGGCGCTGCCCTGGGAAATAATTTCAAAATAAATGATGATGCCGGAAATTCACGTCAGTATTGGCCAACAAGTTCTGGTGATAAAAACGGAAATTTCATTGTTAGTTGGGTCGATCAACGAAATGCTGATGATCATGACATCTATGCACAACGGTTTTCGGCTGATGGCACAGCGCTGGGAAATAATTATAAAGTAAATACCGATCCAGGTGGTTCACTTCAGTTACGCCCGGATATTGCCATCGACGGGAACGGCGATTTCATCATTGCCTGGGAAGACAACCGCAATGGGCACTTTGATATTTATGCCCAGCGGTTTTTGAACGATGGCTCAACGTTGGCTGACAATTTTAAAATAAATGATGACACACCCAACACATCGCAACGAAACGCTTCAATTTCATCGGACTTAACAGGGAATTTTGTTGTATGCTGGGATGACAACCGCAATGATTATTACGATGTGTATGGCCGCCGCTTCCTGAACAACGGTATTCCGGTCGGGGATGATTTTAAGGTAAACACCGACACCACAACTTCAGATCAATGCAATTCGGTTGTTTCGGTTGACGAAAACTGGAAATTCAGGGTTGTTTGGCAAGACCACCGTTTCGGATTTAACGGGGATATATTTACCCAATCCTATTCGAATAACGGCGCCACAGTGGGAGAAAATTTGAAAGTAAACGATGATGAAGGCAATGAAAATCAAAAGTGGCCTTCCATTGCAACAGATGGCAGCGGCAATTTTGTAATTGTCTGGGATGATGATGGCTCCAGTGAATCAGATATTTATGCACAACGTTTTTCGGTGGACGGTACTCCCCTCGGAAACAACTTCCGGGTAAATGACGATACTTCCATTAACCATGCAAATAATCCTTCAGTTGCTGCAAGATTGGACGGAAGTTTTGTAATTACCTGGGCCGACTTTCGGGATGCCAATTTTCACCGTATTTATGCCCAGCTATATTCGGCCGATGGCATTGCAATGGGGAATAATTTTAAGGTGAGTTACCTGAGCGCAGCTATCAATTACGGCCCTGAAGTAGTCTGCAAACAAAATGGTGATTTTATAATTACCTGGGGAGACGCCAGTGAAGGCGGATTAAAAAATGATGTTTTTAGAAATTTATTAACCCGGCAACATGCGAAACGGGATCCCGTGCCCGCAAAATATGCCGGTGAACCTGATATCTGGGCCCAGCAGTTTTTGTGCGATGGAACCCCCATCGGGGAGAATTTCAGGGTTAACGAAAATGCCGGCTTTGCACACCAGCTCAATCCAGCCATTGCAGTAAACACATGTGGGAATTTTATCATCACATGGGAAGACGACCGAAACGACT
>JABMQA010000532.1 GCA_013203545.1 Bacteroidota bacterium | reverse complement strand
GACAGGAAATGGTATGCCTTCCTAAAAAAGGAAAAAAATCTCATGCAGATGCACAGCGCGAAGGCTCAAAGGACTTTGGAAAAATTTGAAAATGGCATCCTGGGATAGAGTCAGCGATTCATGCCTTAGGGGCTGGAAATGGCCTTACAGTTTGCAGAGATAAAGGTTATAATCGATATGTTGCACTCGGAATACTAGGAAGAAATCTCCATAACCTCGGAACCATTCTCATGGAAAAAGAGCGACTACGAAAAAAGATTTTTCAAAGAGCTGAACTTAAATAGCTTTTACATACTTTCTGAGTTTAAATTTACAGGATCAGTATTCACAAAATTTGACAGAATAGATAATCGCTTTCTGGTTAATAGTTTATTCTAATAGCTTTATCCTTTATTGGAGATAAATATCAGTGGCTCAAATTTTTCTGCCCATGAAATTTTCCAATAGGGTATTTTTCGGACAGACACTAGTTAGTAATATTTTGTACCTTGTTCCCCGCAAGCTTAGATATGAAATATGCCGTCACCATGCTAACAAGGAGTTTGCGGAAAATCGTAGTGATTTTACCGCCAATGGGGAGCTTTGGCTGATGGAACAAATTCTTCCATCTGCAGAGACTCTCTTTGATGTTGGAGCATATATCGGGAAATGGACGTCACATGCTCTCCATATAAACCCTAATATTAATATTCACTGTTTTGAGCCGTATAAACGATCTTTTGTCAGATTAAAAGAAAAAGGGTTTGGGGAAAATGTTACTTGTAACCAGTATGGGTTGGGGGTGGAAAATGGTCAGGAGGTCCTTTATGTAGCTGAAGGTATGAGCGAGGGGGGGTCGCTCTATCGCCACCAGGGGTTGAAAGAAAGTATGGACCGTGACCTCAAATACATAACCGAGCAGGTTGAGATAAGAACCCTAGATAGCTATCGCAAAGAAAAATCGATAAAACAAATTGATTTTCTCAAGATAGATGTGGAAGGAAATGAATTTGCCGTGATTGAAGGAGGAATGGATAGTTTTAAGAGTGAAGCTGTCAGGGTGGTTCTGTTTGAATACTGCGGGGCAAACATAGAATCAAGAACACTTCTGAAGGACTTCTATGATTTTTTTGTAGGAATGAATTACAGTTTTTTTCTTTTGTATCCAAGCAGTGTTCGTCCGGTTTTACGTTACGATCAGAGATTGGAAAATTTTCAGTATAAAAACTTCCTAATTGTCAATAATAATGAAACATTTAAAAAACCGTTTTGTCTGCAGTAGTAAAGATACCATTGACAATCGGACTGGTTTAGCCGGAGGAATGTTTGAATTCTCCTAAATATGTTGACACCTTGAATGGCTATTTTAATTTATCGCATGCAAAGACTGATCTTTATGAGAACCAAAAACAAACAACAAGAAATCTCCATCGTAATTGTATCGTATAATACAGCAGATTTAATCGAAAATTGCCTTGACTCCATTCTAATAAATGACAATATATCCAAAGAAATTTTTGTTGTTGACAATGCATCATCAGATGGAAGTTTAGAATTCATAAAAGACAACTTTGCATCGGTTCATCTTGTAGCTAATACAGAAAACGTCGGATTCGCAGCGGCCAACAATCAGGTGTTACCGCAGTGTAAAGGAAAATATGTCTTTTTCCTCAATCCGGATACCGAAGTAGTGTCAGATACTTTCAGCGAAGCCATAGCGTTTATGGATGCAAATCCTAGCGTCGGTCTTGCCGGCACAAAGATTATAAATCCTGACGGAACATTACAGTGGTCGGTGTCATACAAATACCCCGGGCAGAAATATACAGCGAATGAGTTATCGGATCTGCCCGGCAAAATAGCCTGTGTTCTCGGTGCGAGCATGATTGGCCGTTCGGAACTTATCAGAGAAATCGATGGATTTGATGAAGATTTCTTTCTGTATGGTGAGGACCAAGATTTGTGCCTTAAAATTAGAAAATTAGGTTATGAAATAGGTTATATAGATTCTGCAACAGTCGTACATCTTGGCGGACAAAGCGAAAAAGACTCATTATCATCAGAAGTATGGAAAAAGAAAATTCATGCCGAATATATTCTTTATAGAAAACATTATTTTGCAAAAACTATTAAAAGGATCAGCAGGTCCCATATAATAAAAGCCTGGTGGAGAATATTAACATTAAAACTTTTTTTTCCTTTCACAAGAGATAAGGCAAAAGCTACAGACAAGCTTGGGAAGTACCAGGTAATTTATTATGCAGTAAAAAGTTCCATTCATCAAAACAGCGAGAAAAAATGAATCATGGAACATGCGCCTTCAAAATGCATCCTGTGCAATAGCTCAAGACGAACCTTACTTTTTCAGAAGGATGAGTGGATAGTCTGTAAATGTGCCGACTGTGGACTTGGTTTTCTCGATCCTAGACCTAGCAAGAATGAACTTCAAAATTTCTATCAAAACGCCTACTTTTCAAGTCATTATGATGAAGGGTTGAAGATAAATTCGTCAGTAATGAAACGGCGCATCTCCCAAGAGGACCATCGCATCAAATTCTTTCGCAATTTTAAAAAGCACGGCAAAGTCCTCGATATTGGATGCGGCATGGGCTACTTCCTATACGCCTGTTGTATTTATGGCTACGAAGTTGAAGGGGTGGACGTTTCTGATGATTCAGCTTTTTATGTGCGCAATGAGTTGAAAATACCGGTAACTACGGGGTCAATCGAAGAAATAAATTTTAAAGATAATTCAATAGATATTATTACCATGTGGCACGTTTTGGAACATACCCCTAATCCAAGAAAACACCTTGAAAAAGCATGGAACTGGTTACAACCGAATGGCCTTTTGGTCGTTGACGTCCCCAATCATGAAGGAACAGACGCAAAAAAAACATGGGACAGTTGGAATGGGTGGGACTTACCATATCATCTTTATCACTTTACTCCCAGAACCCTGATCAACATACTATCACAACATGGATTTAAAACTTGCCGCACAAAAAACTATCATTCGCAATACATAAAAGAAAAAATTCAGAGGATTCCAGTTATTAGTTTATTCGCCCGTATAATCGCAAAATGTTATTCCGGACAGAGTTTTGCTGTTGTGGCAAAAAAAGAAACTAAATAGTATGGTAATTTTATGAAAAATACAAACCACCTTGAACATCTCATAAAGAGCCAAACATTTCGATTCGAAAGACTTGCATTGAAAGATGTCGACAATTCTCCTGTCTTTGATTTTCACTCATCTGAAATATCCGATCAGGAAATTTGCCTTTTCCACCGAAGCATATCAAACGGCAATCAATACTTTCACGCTCTGCATGATCTCATTAGGCAGGGTATGTCTCTAAAAAAATCAACCCCGGTTGTCCGGTTTGCAGATGGGGAATATGCTTTTTACGATTACAGCTTGCACTGCAACGGCCTTTACCAGCAGGCTGAATCGGTGGAATCAATACAAAATGCCATGCCAGCACATATTAAAGCGCTGAAAATTCTGGCTGAATCTGGAAAGCTTGCTTCTTTGATCTTCCCAGAAAATGTCCGTCAGAAAAAGAAAGGGCTATTCTCTTTCTTTAGCAAATCAAGAGAAGACAATTCTGCCTTAAAATTTATTGATTTTTTATATGATCATAATATCGAATTAACTAATAAAAACTATTTGCCCTTTTATGTGGTTTATGGATATTTGACGTCGGAAGATTTTGGCAACCTTATGAATGGGAAAAAGATATGCGTTATTAGCTCAGAGTGTAATATGGATGCGTGTACCCAATGGTTTGCCCAATTTTCAAGTTATCCGGATATTGTGTTTGCCGAAATCCCTGATTCATATGTGGCAACTCGCTGGGAATCTCTAAAAGAAGAGATATTAAGCCAGATACCATCCGATATAGACCTTTGCCTCGCAGGAGCAGGTGTGGGTTCTCTTTTGGTTTGTGTTGATGCAGCGAATAAATTTTCTATACCAGTCATTGATGCGGGACATGTATTGAATATGATGAACGGACTGGAGGATAAATCGGGTGGGCCGAGGTTATACACAATACGCAAACAAAGGAATAAATAGGTCTTCTTCCCAATAGTATTAAGGTGTTAAAATAATGACAAGAATGCACATTAAATTGTATTTTCCTCGCTGGTTTTGGTCTGACAACCTTGGAGATTCAATAATGTTATCATCAGTCTTCAAGGCAATCAAGGAGGTGTATGACCCTAGTTTGCTTGAAGTCATTACCGACGAAGTATTAGTGAACACTTTTTACAATGACCACTACATTGATATCATACGTCAACCCAATTGGTGGGAGAAAATATTACCTGAAAAAGTCTATAAGGAAAAACATATAAAATATTTTTTGAATTCACGGAAGACAACAACATTCGTTATATGGCCAGACTGGCAAAAGGAAGCTTTTACTTATTTGTCGAATGAAAGAAATTTAAATGTATGTATAAACGCACCATATAAAAACATTCTTTCCTATAACTTTGCCTTTCAAATTAGTGATGAGGTGGCTCAATTTCATGACCTTAGGCCAAGAATATATCTTGCTGATGATGAAATCAGAGAAGCGAAAAAAATCATAAATAGTGCTTCTATCGCAATAAATGTTGCCCATATTCGTTATACCCAGAACAGAGCGGACGGAGAAATACTTCGCTACAAGAGAAACAGTTGGAAAAGATTAGTCCATGAAATCAAAAAGAGCTTCCCATCATTGACAATATATGAAATAGGGCAAAATCAATTTGAAGAAATTGGAGACAAATTTATTCCTAAATGTAGCTTCAGAAAATTGGCGGCTTTACTAAATGAAATGAAACTGGTGATTCTTTCAGATGGTGGAATCCATCATGTATGTAATGCTATAGACAAAAAAGTACTGTTGTTTCAAGCCTATGAGTGGAATCCGCCTGACTTGTATAAAATGCATAATACAATATTCGATAAAACCTACCATACAGAATGTAGAAAAGAATGCCATTTATTTGCCGAAATAATTGGCAAACCTTGTGCAATGGAAAAATGTAACAGGGAATGTTATTTGCTTGATCCAGTAAA
The DNA here is from genome assembly GCA_013203545.1 of Bacteroidota bacterium. Classification (GTDB taxonomy): domain Bacteria; phylum Bacteroidota; class Bacteroidia; order Bacteroidales; family 4484-276; genus JABMQA01. Next base: position 4,625 of record JABMQA010000532.1, on the reverse strand, counting down.
ACTTGCACAGGATTGTATTATGTATTTGAACGGGAGATGAAATAGAACTATGAAACATGCTACCGGCAACACTATTTTAAAGATCAATTTTGTCTCTCACCTACACCCTTTTTATTATCATGGAGGTGGGGAGCAAGTTACAAAAAAAATAGTAGAAGAAGGCATCAAAAAAGGTCACAATGTAAAAATAATTTCAATGAAGCCAAGCAAATTGCAAATCTTTTCTCAAATTTTAATGCATAGGAATCCTGACTTGTGGATACTTTTTGATGTATTTAACTGTCCTGACCATAAAAGGCATTTCAGCAGACGTTTTATTAACAAAATCATATTGTCCCGGAAGTATGTGACCGGGCAAAATGGCTATGGGGATATATGTTACCTGAATGCACTGCCATGCAACGGCAACATTGGGAATGGCAGTGTTTGCGTTGAAAAAAAAGATATATATTTCAATTATCGTGACAATGAAAAGGGATGGCAGAACGGCTACTGTCATGTAATTGACAATAGAGATTTATTTGAAAAGGCACTACTGAATATTTTTGTTTCTCCATTGCATGCATCTATATTTCACAAAATATACCCTACAACCGGTGAGAAAACATATATTCTGAAACCTCTCATAGATGTAGACATGTTCACTAACAGGAAACAAAGCCGTGACATTAAGTATGCTGCCTGCGGTGGCATGAGTGAAGCGAAAGGCTTCTATAATATTAGGGATAATTTTCCAAATGAAGAGGTAGTTCTGTTCGGTAGTGATAGCAAACTGTTACCTGATAAGCACAAGTACGGTAAAGTTATCGGCCGAATTCCTTACGATAAGATGTCAGACTTCCTGAATAGAGTCGAAAATTATATTCATCTTCCCAGATGGCCCGAACCCCACGGGCTTATAGTTAATCAGGCTGCGTTATGTGGGTGCAAGTTAATCACGAATGAAAATGTCGGTGCCATGACACATGGTTTTGATATTATGGATAAAAAAGCATATAAAGATTTCGCCCCAGAACTTTGGAATAGAATAGAAGGATTGGCAAATAGTTTAAAAGAGAAATAGATTTAATTCAAACAAGAATTCCACGGCCGGAAAATTTGAGTTACGCAAACGTCTCTCAGAAAAGTATTGTTTTAATACAGGAGGTGGCTGAATAATGAAAAAGGTCCACAAGGTATGGGCAAAAATTATCCGATTATATGAAAGTGTTAAAATGAAAAAAGTAAATTTTAATAATTGGGATATGATAATACCAGAACCGGAAGTATTCATTGATATTGGTGTGGGTGTCCCAGATTCCGAGGCATGGAAAGCCAAGAAAACTTGGCCACAAATTAAGATATTCGGTGCAGAGCCTTGCCCCGAAAGATTTAATCTTTGCAAAAATAGCTTCCCGGGGAAATTAATAGAATGTGCTGTAGGTATCAAAGATGGCTTGATAGAAATGCAGCCAATTGATGGCATGGTCGTAAACTACCCGAGAAAACACCAACGCAAACAAAAAAAAATTAATGTTCAATGCCGTTCGCTGGATAGTCTTGATAGAGAATTTGGACCATTTAATAACGTTTTTCTATGGGCAGATATAGAGGGTGCAGAGTTAGACATGTTAATGGGAGCCACAAATCTATTGGAATCAGGCAGGGTTACATGCATAAGTCTTGAAATATGGAGCGAATATCAAACAAATGGTTGGTGCTTAAAGAATGCAGTGGTAGAATATCTTGCACAATTTAATTATAAACCAAAATATATTTGGCCCGGAGAAACGCAATCCATTCTTAGAGATTATCTGTTTCTGAGGAATAAAAATTAATTTTTTTTATTTTGGATCTTTAAAAGAAAGAAAAACTATGACACATGTTAAAATTGGGTGTGTAAGTGCTTTTATTGACGAAAAACCACCCCATAGTAAATACAATATCAAAACTCTTTGCGAAGCACTAACAGATATACCAGATCTTCAAATAGTCGTTATTTCCAATGGTTGTAAATCAAGCGACGAACTTAAAGATTACTTGTCTAATCAATCATTTGTTACTTTCCTTGAGTCGCCGATGAATATGGGCCTGCCTGCCGCGTGGAATCTTGGCATTGATCATTTGTTAGGCTGCGATCACATTTTCTTCCTCAACGATGACCTCTGGCTTGACAGCTATTGTATTTTCGAAGTCATAGATTTATTTAAACGGGTGCCTAATCTGGCTGTAGCAGGTGTCGAGGGGGTTTGCTGTGAAGGGGTGGATAACAACTTCTTTCCAGCAGAAAAGTATCGTTATAAAAAGAAGAAAAGATTTTTTTACCTCAAAAGAAAAATAATTGACGTAACAAATGTAAGCGGCTTTCTATTTGCTGTTAGCGTAGATTTTATCAAGAAAACTGGATTCCGTTTCGACAATCAATTTGCGCCGGCATTTTGTGAGGAGTTTGATCTTGCGTACTTCGCCCGAAAACACGGGTATAAGTGCAGTATAATAACAGGATTAGATAAATATTACGACCATATCCATGGAATAAGTGATTCCAAAACTAAAATCTCTTATATGGGCGAATCTATATGGTCTGATGAACTGTCTGACAGAAATGTGAAACTGTTTTCCCAAAAATGGCGCCAAGAAATGCATGATCTCATGAAACCGGAGGGCAAAACAACCTACGGTGAAAGTTTTTTTTCGTCCGACTGGTTTAAGAGCTGGGAATTTATGAAACACGTCCTTAAAGATGTTATTATGTACAATACTGCCTGGAAGAAGATATTGGATTTTGGATGCGGGCCTGGGATTATGATTGATTTTATGAACGATTCAGAGGTTGAATATATTGGTTATGATTCTTCGGTAGAAGCAAAAGACATCTATTTGAAAACATATGGGAAATACCCTGAAAAATATCTCACAAAATTACCCGAAAAAGCGAATTTTGACCTGTTTTTAAGCTTTGATGTTTTTGAACATTTAACTGACAGTGAAATTGAACATATTCTGGACAAGCTAAAGAAAACCAAAGACTTATTACTTAATATTAGTCGCGAGAAAAGACTTCCTGGCCACATCAATATAAAAGGCGATAGGGCTTGGATTAGCTTCTTTGAAAAAAGGAATTTCGAATTTCTTAAAGATGATACAAAAAAACTTAGATCCCTATATAAGGAAAAGAGGCCCGATACTCAGGATCTATGGAACAAAAATATGTTTCTTTTTCGTTCGAAAACTTAACATTCAAAACTTGATGTTGCATGCTCAAAAAAGAAACTGGAGTGATGTTTACGATGCTCTTAGATTAAGATGCCACAAAATAGTTGTCATGGCCAACAGTGTATATAATATAACTTCTAAATTATGTCTGAAGAATGGTTCAAAGAATCCAATTACAATAATTCCAATCCACACGGACGCAATACAGCGGCTCCAGTTTTTAATGAAATCGTCATCGCTATTTTTTATTGTTAACCAGCAAACTCTAACCGAAGTAAATATTATATAAAAGAAAAGAAAGATGCCCACAAAGCCTGTCCTCAATAAAATATCAGAATATAAGCTATGCGGGGAACCTAACACCCCGCATTTACAGTTTTTTGGTACTCTGTTTTGATATTTTTTCTCGTCAATATGTTTTATATATGTATTGGCCCCAAAACCTATCCCGGCCAGCGGATAATCTTTTGCAACTTCATAAGAAATAGAATACTGGCATATGCGCAACTTGGTGCCGTAATCGTTTAAACTCAAGCGGTTCTTGACTGGTGCCATATAAACAGTAATTGCCAACGTCAAAATCACAAAAATCAACATTCCGCGATGTTTCCATAACAAGAAAAAGAGCGAAAGTATTATGGCAACCAAGGCATATCTTGTCTGGGTCAATACCATCGTACTGAACATGATAAAAACACAGATAACAACAACAGACTTTTTTTTATGATCATTTTCTCTTGTGAAATTGTGAAAAGAAAGAAGCAAGGCAAATATTAATGAAACATTGACAACATTGATTGGTGTCTCCGGAAACCCCGCTGCAAATCGTGCTGAGACGGCATTCCCTAAAATAAAGTAGAAGTAATATAAGCCCCCCAAACAGAAAATAGTGGCTGATATGATAATAATCCATGACAGGCAACCGAGCAGTTTTTTTGAATTAAAATAATTGATAAGAATATAGTAAAATATAATATACCTCAGTAAATGTGAAAAGAAATCATGGATGCTGTTTTCTTTGTCGATTGCAAAGAAAAGACCAATAAAAACCCATATGATGAAAAGTGCAAAAGGTAGAGCGAGAGGTGATTTGAAGGAAAAGTCGATCTTCTTGAAGCAGGTTAAAATAAGGACAATTATGACAGACCCATAAAAACATATTTCCTTAATAGCCGTTGTATGAGGGAATGGATTAAAAAATATTAATATCCCCATTAATATGGGAACGCTTAGGTTTAAGATCTTGAAGATTTTTTCTTTTGTGTTTTGTTCGCTCAATTGCGGCGCCGTGTCTGTAGTTGTATTCATGTCCATGTTATTTGCAATAATCCCTCCTGCATCTCCCCTTAAGAAAGGGGGAGTTTTAGATTTGTTTTAAAAAACGACAGATCATAAGGCAGGATGAACTCGTATTTTTTATCCTGCTCCTG
>JABMQA010000531.1 GCA_013203545.1 Bacteroidota bacterium | reverse complement strand
TCATCTGATGTTTCGCAAATAGAAAACCCGATATCGAGACCCGGACCCCCAAAAGTTTTATTCCAAACCTGTTGACCGCTTGCGTTAACTTTTACAACAAGTACGTCTTGCAATCCAGCGCCTGTAGAAGTAGCATATCCTGTAACAACAAAATCCCCCGACATTGTTTCACAAACTGATTTTCCACATTCCCAGCCTTCACCTCCAAAAGCATAACTCCATTGTTCATTTCCGTCATTGTCGGTTTTAATCATCATCAAAGTCGAATTGTAATCCGGCATGTTTAAATATCCGCAAATCATAAAGCCACCATCACTTGTTTGAATAACCGAGTAGGCTCCCTCTGAATCTTCACCTCCAAAGGTTTTCGACCAAACAAGATCATTTTTTACAGGTAATTGATTATTCTCCTTTAGTGTAACAGGTAGTTCCTTACAACCATTTTTGGAGTCTAATCCTGCCAGGGCAGTAAGAATGGCTTCGATATTTTGATAATGATAGTACATTCCTTTTGTGGAAGTAACAAAATTTCCGTCGATAACAGGAAGGATAAATGTACCAAGATAATTCGCCCCTGACGCAATGTATTCAGATGCATATTCATCTCTACCTGTTACGTTTACCCCATTCAGAAGATCAGCAGCAGCCAATACGCGCACACCTGCACAAGTGCCGAATATAACCATATTGTTTTCATTTGCCTGAATTAATAAATCCAATGTTTCCAGACTATTCAATAAATCGCCATATGCATTTCCACTCCACCATGTAGCAGGCATCAAGGCTATAACATCCCAGTAAGTTACATCCTCGATATCCTGTATTAACGTATCCACATCTACTGCGAAATGTCCAAACGGGTTCGACCATGAACATGTATTAACGGTTTCAGTTAATCCGGCCCAGGTAACATCCCAACCGTAGGATTCCATATTGTCTATGTAAAAGTTGAAATTAGCCCCAAGTTTATTCGGTGTAACAGCGAGTACCTTTAAATTGGCATTACTTTTAACAGGCTGACCGATAGCGTGAAAATCACAAAAGAATAAGGTTACAATTAATAATGTGATTAATGTTTTCATGTTTTAAATTATTACTGAATATTATTTATGTTTCTACTGTTATTTCATTGGAAATGCGAGAATGCGTAAATGCGTAAATGCGTAAATGTGGGAATGCGAATAGGTTATATATTTATTTCCTGATATCATTCTGTCATTTATTCATTCTATCATTTAATCATTCAATCATTTGTCAATTCAATCATTCTTGTGTTTTTATCATTTTGGATGTGGTTTCCAATTCATCCGTTTTTATTTTGCAATAGTATATACCGGGTTTTATTGTTGAGCTATCATTGGTTTTTCCGTTCCAGGTAATTGTATGAGATCCTTTTTTAAGTTTTGCATCTATCATTGAAAATACCAATTTACCGGCGATATCGAAAATTGATAATTCTACCTGACAGGTTTCGGGGATTGAAAAGCAAATGGTTGTTTCCGAGGTAAATGGATTCGGGTAATTCTTTAAACCAAAATGATCTTTGTTGAAGCCTTCCGGTTGAGTAATTGATGTTGTGATTAATGTGTTTTCCCACCATCTTAAGTCATCATTTGCATAATTTGCTCCTAAAATATCAAGGTCACCATCAGAATCAAGATCGATCGGGAAAATGGTTATCATTTCATAGGCTGTTTGACAAAAGACATCTCCCGTAAAGTTCTGTTGGCCATCATTCTCGAAAACAGCAACATAACCTCCAATCCATGCAATTGCCAGAATATCCAGATCGGCATCATTATCAATATCAGCGGCTTTAACCGAACTTGGTTCACCCCAATTGGAAATAATAACATTCTCAGAAAAGTTCTCATTCCCATCATTTTCAAACCAGATTACCTCTCCGGTTTTTGCAGTGCCGATTATATCCATATCACCATCCTGATCAATATCAATGGCGGTTGAATACCGCGGCCAATACCAGTTTTCCTTTACATTGCGCTCGGTAAAATTTTGGCTTCCATCGTTTTCGAACCATGATATTTTATTTCCCGGCGTACCGGTGGTTGCAAGGATATCCGTATCACCATCCC
>JABMQA010000530.1 GCA_013203545.1 Bacteroidota bacterium | reverse complement strand
TTTCGTTATCTTGTTTTTCTTTAGCCATGATATTTTGGTCTTAAGTTAATTTATTTGATTCATTACCTCTATGATCTGTTCAGCATGATCCCTGGTTTTTACTTTTTCTATAATTTTTTCACCGTTTTGATTAATTGATATAAAATCGGGTGCAATATCCCCTACATTTAACTTTGACATAAATTTGTATTTGTTAAGCAACAAAATTAATTAATCCTTAATCCCACTGATTTTCATTTAAGAAATATTAAGACAATCCCCATTTATCCGGCCTGTTTTTCTCGAAATATTTACACAAATGTGTAATCTCACATAGCTGGCATTGTGGATTTCGCGCCTTGCACACGTACCTGCCATGGAGGATAAGCCAATGGTGCGCCCTGGGAATATATTTCTCAGGGATATTTTTAACCAGTTCCAACTCAGTGGAGAGCGGTGTTTTTGAATTGGTGGTCAAACCAATTCTTGCCGAAACCCTGAAAACATGTGTATCAACCGCCATAGCAGGCTTCGAAAAAATCACCGATGAAATTACGTTGGCAGTTTTCCGGCCAACTCCGGGCAATTTTTGCAATTCCTCCATTTCTGAGGGAACAATCCCGCTAAAATCAGAAACCAGCATCTTTGCCATCCCGATCAGGTGCTTCGATTTATTGTTTGGATATGAACAGCTTTTTATAAGTTCAAACACATCTTCAACATCCGCTTTTGACAATTCAAAGGCAGAAGGAAACCGTTTATAGAAATCAGGGGTTATGATATTTACCCGCTTATCAGTACATTGCGCTGAAAGAATAACGGCCACAATAAGTTCATAGGGATCCTGGTATTCCAGTTCGGTATCAGCATCAGGCTGATGCGTTGAAAAGTGCTCAATAAACTTTCGATATCTTTCCTTTTTTATCAAGGCCGCCAATTTTTTGCAAAAATAATAAAGCCGCCATTAATTTCAGGCGGCTTTGTGTTTTTTTATTATCCCCTTTTGGGTGATAATTAGTTTAAAAGTAAACTGATTTTACCTGCACATTTGGTGTTTGTTACAGATAATGCACTTGAATAATTCAGAATATTTCTGATGGTAATTTCGCTGGGTCCGACTTTGAGCTTCCTAAAACCATTTTTCAGTTTTAAAACAGTTCTGTACTGTCTGGTGAGCTTTTGATCAGCATCAATCAATTTATGATACTCGTTGGCATTAGGAATGTCGGATTCATTGTAGGCGAAAAATATCAGATCATTAAGCGTGTTAAATTGTTGCATAGGCTCCTTGGTAAGTTAATAACTCGATTTACGAAATAGCTAACGACCAAAAAGGACTGATTATTTCACAGGTACTATAATTTAAAATCTCAATCAAACAACAAAGAATCACAATAAGTTTTCAACACCAATTTCTTAATATTCCCAAAAGGCAATACAGCGCTACAAGCAGTATGAACAGTACGGGTTAAAAATAAAAAAAGGATATCCGTATGAATGGGTATCCTGATTTTTTTGAACCTTGTAATATGCATACACCTTACTTGGTGAGTATTACATTTTTCTCTTTGATTATTTTCCGAAGGTTGATCAATGCATATCGCATCCTACCAAGAGCAGTATTAATGCTCACATCCGTTTGTTCGGCAATGTCCTTGAAACTCATTTCGGAATAGTGCCTCATAACCAAAACCTCCTTTTGTTCGGGTGGCAACAGTTCAATCAGTTTTCTGACATCTGCATGAATTTGATCCGTTATTATCTGATCTTCAATTGAAGGGTCGGTAAATTTGATGGTATCAAAAATATCGAAATCATCATTATCATTTTCAACAACGGGTATCCGCTTTGATTTTCTGAAAAAGTCAATAATTAAATTATGCGCAATCCGCATTACCCATTGAATAAATTTACCTTCTTCCTTGTAGGCGCCGGATCTAATGGTATTGATTACTTTTATGAAGGTATCCTGGAAAATATCATCAGCAAGTTGCTTGTCTTTTACCACCATAAGGATGTAGGCAAAAACCCTGTTTTGATGACGTTGGATGAGTTTTTCGAGGCTAACTTGATTACCATTCAAATATCTACTAATCAACTCCTTGTCCGCTGGAATTTGAGTCTTCATATGCGTCTCCTTTCTTATGTTCATTATCAATTAGTAGAAATTTATTCGATAATCGGCCCTCCTCAATTTTAGGTTAGTATTACTTATGAATTTCAATTCTTAAAACCCTTTTGGTGATGCAAATATAGTTATTAATTAACAATCACCAAATTTTTTTTACTTTTGTCTCCTCTCTGACAAAATCAGCTAAACTTTACAAAAAACATGCCACCAATCCCTAATAGCGCGCAATGACAGTTGAAAGAAACACCAAAGGCCCTAATCCGAAAACCCACATAATTATAAAGGGGGCCCGGGTTCATAATTTAAAAAACATAGATGTAACCATCGAAAGGAATCGGCTGATTGTTATTACAGGATTATCCGGTTCGGGAAAATCGTCACTTGCATTCGACACACTATATGCCGATGGACAACGCCGCTATGTTGAGAGCCTGAGTTCCTATGCGCGGCAGTTTTTAGGCAGGATGCAAAAACCAGAGGTTGATTATATCGCCGGCATCTCTCCCGCCATCGCTATCGAACAAAGGGTCAACACCCGAAACCCGCGATCTACTGTGGGCACATCAACTGAAATCTATGACTACCTTAAATTATTGTTTGCCCGGATAGGCCATACAATTTCACCTGTTTCCGGACTGGAGGTAAAACGGCATTCGGTGACTGATGTGGTTAATTTCATTGAAAGCCTGGATGAAGATACCAAAATTTTCATTACAGCCTCCTTACTCATGAAACCCGACAGAAGTTTAAAGGATCAACTCACCATTTTGCTACAACAAGGGTTTACCAGAATATTATTCAATAATGAGATCATTAAAATTGAAGATACGATAGCTGATGTAAACTTACTTGAGGACAAGACATCTGCTATAAAAATTGTTATCGACAGGCTCGTTATCCATAAAGATGATGAGGATATCAGGTCCCGGTTAGCCGATTCCATACAGATGGCTTTCTATGAAGGGGATGGCATCTGTTCGATTGAGATTTCTTCGGGAGATCAATCCACCACTGAATCGTTCTCCAATAAATTTGAAGCCGACGGGATTACCTTTGAAGAGCCAACTGAAAACCTTTTCAGCTACAACAATCCTTTTGGTGCTTGCAAGAGATGCGAAGGGTTTGGCAGTATCATCGGTATTGACGAGGATCTGGTTGTGCCTGACAAAAGCCTCTCTGTTTTTGATGGTGCTATAGCACCATGGAAAGGTGAGAAGATGGGGCAATGGAAAGAAATACTGGTATTGAATTCATACAAATTCAAGTTTCCCATTCACAAACCCTATTTCGAACTGTCTGATTATTATAAAAAACTTTTATGGGCCGGAAACGAATATTTTGATGGGATAAACGAGTTTTTCAGGCAGGTTGAAGAGCAAACCTATAAAATCCAGTACAGGGTAATGCTTTCAAGATATCGCGGGAAAACAGTTTGCCCCGAGTGCCATGGAACCCGGTTGCGGAAAGATGCAAATTATGTTAAAGTTGCAGGTAAGTCGATCAGCGAATTGGTATTAATGCCATTGAAACTACTGAGTAACTTTTTTAATGACCTGACGCTTTCAGATTATGAACAAACCATTGCTAAACGGATATTAAAAGAATTAAGCAGCCGGATAACCTTTTTATGTGATGTGGGGCTGGAATACATAACCCTTAACCGATTGTCCTCAACGCTTTCGGGTGGTGAATCCCAACGGATAAACCTTGCCACATCCCTGGGAAGCAGCCTGGTAGGGTCGATGTATATTCTTGATGAGCCCAGCATTGGCTTACACCCGCGTGATACACACAGGCTGATCAGGGTATTGAAAAGGTTAAAAAAGATAGGAAATACCGTGATCGTTGTAGAACATGACGAGGAAATAATTCGTTCTGCCGATCAGATCATTGATGTTGGTCCGCTCGCCGGATTCCTCGGCGGCGAATTGGTATTTAGCGGTCCGCTCCATGAACTGTTGAATAGTAAAGAAAGTTTTACGGCCAAATACCTGAACGGCGATCTTGAAATCAGTATTCCTGAAAAGCGGCGTAATTGGAATGATTTTATTGAGATCAGGGGATGCAGGGAGAATAATCTTAAAAACATTGCTGTAAAATTCCCATTACATGTTTTAACTGTTATTACAGGTGTCAGCGGTTCGGGCAAATCTTCACTGGTACGGAATATATTATTCCCTGTCCTTAAAAGGCATCTGGGTGGTTACACCGACAACATGGGAAAATATGACAGAATTCAGGGTGACATCAAAAGAATTGAGGCCGTTGAATTTGTCGATCAGAATCCCATAGGCAGGTCATCCAGGTCAAATCCTGCAACATATGTGAAGGCTTACGACGAAATACGGTCCCTGTTTGCCGACCAGCAACTTGCCAGGGTGAGGGGTTACAAACCAGGCTATTTTTCCTTCAACATTCAGGGAGGCCGTTGTGACGAATGCGAGGGGGAAGGGGTTGTTAAAATTGAAATGCAATTTATGGCCGACATCTATTTAAAATGTGAATCCTGTGGAGGAAAACGCTTTAAAGATGAAGTCCTTGACATCACATACCATGGCAAAAATATCAGCGACATTCTGAATATGACCATCAACCAGGCGATCGATTTTTTCGGTATGGACAAAAAGTCAAAAGCCGGTGAAAAACGAATCCTTACAAAGCTACAACCTTTACAGGATGTGGGCCTGGGTTATCTGAAACTTGGCCAATCCTCAAGCACACTATCAGGCGGTGAAGCCCAGCGCATCAAGCTGGCTTCATTCCTCACCAAAGGGTCATCAGAGCATCCCACCATGTTTATTTTTGATGAACCCACCACCGGGCTTCATTTTCATGACATCAATAAACTACTCACATCGTTTAATGCCCTGATAGAAAACGGGCACACAATTATTGTCATCGAGCATAATCCGGATGTAGTTAAAACAGCCGACTGGATCATCGACCTGGGCCCGGAGGGTGGTGATGGAGGTGGTGAACTGGTGTTTGAAGGCACACCCGAAGAAATCATTCATTGCGAAAAGTCATTCACCGGCAAGTACATCAAACAAAAACTGAATTAAAATCACATGCCACCGGCCTTATCTTTCATATTATTTTTCTTCTGGATTTATATCCTTAACATTCCGTTTGGATACTGGCGGACGAACGTAAGAAGGTTCTCTTTTCAGTGGTACCTGGCCATACACCTCCCGGTTTTACCAATTGTAGCTTCAAGGGCAATATTTGGGTTCGGATATTCATGGCCTACTTTCGTCGTTGGCGTAATTTTATTTTTCCTTGGACAATACACCGGAACCAGGTTTTTTGTGTATTGTAAAAAATCTATCGGGTGTCGGGCAACTTCCTGCCTGGTTATGGACCTTTACCGGAATTTCAATCAATAACACTATGCAGAAAATCATCGAAATCAGCACAGACAGGCAAAATGCACTGTATGATATCACAGATACCATCAACAGGTTTGTTGATAAATGTGGCGTTAAAACCGGTACAGTAAATGTTTACGCACAGGGGGCAACCGCAGCCATCATGATCCAGGAAAACTGGGATGAATCCGTCCAGACTGATGTTATAAACTTACTTAACAAGGTGATCCCAAATGGTGTTTGGTTACATGACGCACAGGACGGAAACGGCGATGCCCACCTCAAAGCAGGAATTGTAGGACCCAGTGAAACAATCCCCATCATCGACGGTAAAATGGGTCTCTCCACATGGCAAAATATATTCTTCTGCGAATTTGACGGGCCAAGGTCATCCAGAAAAATAGCCATTACAATTTGTGAAGCCTGAAATAATTTATCTTTGCTGTGATCAGGAAAAACAGGACTATGCCATCACAACAAGCGCCACTTGCCGAAATTTTACGCCCATCATCCCTGGATGGTTACATTGGCCAGGAACACCTTTTGGGTAAAAATGCCATACTGCGCCGGAGTATCGAATCCGGAAACATACCATCCATGATCCTTTGGGGCCCTCCGGGTGTTGGAAAAACCACATTAGCATTTATCATATCAAAATCCCTGAGCCGGCCCTTTTATACGCTCAGCGCTGTAAATTCGGGCGTGAAAGATGTTCGGGCAGTTATCGATAAAGCAAGGTCAGAAGACAATGCCATTTTATTCATCGACGAAATACACCGGTTCAGCAAATCGCAGCAGGACTCCCTCCTGGGGGCTGTTGAAAGCGGCATCATAACGCTGATAGGCGCCACCACCGAAAACCCCTCTTTCGAAGTGATCTCACCTTTGTTATCAAGGTGCCAGGTTTATATCTTAAAACCGCTCGAAAAAGATCACCTGCTGAAAATGCTCAACAACGCCGAAATATACCTTGAAAATTCCCTGAAAAAGGCTATCGAAATTGAAGAAAATGAAGCGCTGCTTAGGGTGTCGGGTGGCGACGCACGTAAGCTTTTTAATGCCATCGAACTGGTAGCAAACGCCAATAGCAAACAAAGCCCCATAAAGATTACCAACGATCTGGTCATCGAAACCATCCAGCAAAACATGGCCATTTACGACAAAGCGGGGGAACAGCATTATGATATCATTTCGGCATTCATCAAGTCGATGCGCGGAAGCGATCCCAATGCCGCCGTTTACTGGCTGGCCAGGATGATCGAAGGTGGTGAAGATCCGAAATTCATAGCACGCCGCCTGGTGATCCTTGCCTCCGAGGACATTGGCAATGCCAACCCAAATGCGCTGCTGTTAGCCAATGCCTGTTTCGATGCCATCAACAAGATCGGCTGGCCCGAGGGGCGGATCATCCTTTCGCAAACCGCCGTTTACCTGGCAACTTCCCCAAAAAGCAACTCCACCTATATGGCCATCGACGATGCACTGGCGCTTGTTCGCAAAACCGGCGACCTGCCGGTTCCCTTGCATATACGCAATGCACCCACCAAACTGATGAAGGATATCGGATACGGGAAAGATTACAAATATGCCCACAAATACGAAAAAAACTTTGTTGATCTTGAATTCTTACCTGAAAAGATAAAAGGGACGAAATTTTTTGAACCGGGAAAAAATGCACGGGAGGAGGAGACCCGGAAATGGCTCCGTTCAAGGTGGGGGAAGAAGTATGGCTACTGAGTTTATCAGTAAATTTGAAATTCAAAAAAAATGATGAATATTGTGAAAATATGACTGCTGAATTTATAAGTCCGGAATACATCGAAGCAATCATCAGGAAAAACGGGAACGTAGATTTCTTTCGAAAACAAAGTAAATTTATGA
>JABMQA010000529.1 GCA_013203545.1 Bacteroidota bacterium | reverse complement strand
TGCCCTTTGCAGTAAGAAATTTCATCAATACCGATAGATTTAAGACCTCTAATCCTATGTCCATCACGTATACGGTTGATGGTGCGATGCAAGAGATCGGAAAGAGTTGACTTTGGAATGTGTAATATCATCGCAGCAGCTTTCTGTGTCATTAACTGGCAATATATGAGCATTATATACTCAAAACGGTAAGTTATACGGGCATAGACATCAGCCCAGGGGATCTCTTCTTGTACTCGGCCATGGGTTGGACATATAATGATTCTTGGACAATACCAAAAGAAAATAGACCACCCACAGATGGGAAGGTCTCGCCATTCTCTCGGCGTAACTGCGGTGAGCAAAATACATCCGCGACGTTTGCAATGTGGGCAGAGACAGCCATTTTTGTAAGGTTTGACCCATAGATTTAATACCCTATCCCTGATTTTGAAATGGTAGCTGGTTACATACAATCCTTTCAAATTAAGCAGTTTTCGTATAAACTTATTCACAGTCATAGATTCCTCCTATTTATTGTTGTGTTATTGATCATTTTAAAATAGGTATGGAATCTATGGCTTTCAATTAAAACATCGTGCTTTTCCCTTTTGTCCTTTGCAAACAGGAGTAATTGTAAATTCCTCCTGTTTGCAAAGGCTAATATGAAAAAATATAATTTCTGGTGTTATTTTCTTTCACAAACTCGGACAGACCCATTAATATCCTGATTCTTTATGTATTTGCGAATCTTCGCTTCGTCCAAGCCAACTGTACTGACATAATATCCACGTGCCCAAAAGCTGTATCCTCTAAAATTCCTTTTCAATCGGCTGTATTTCTCGAAAACAATCATTGCGCTCTTGCCCTTGAGGTACCCCACAATGGTTGATACTGAATATTTTGGCGGAATGGCTAAACACATGTGGATGTGGTCTATGCATATTGTGCCTTCGATCACCTCCACACCTTTATATTGGCATAACCGCTTGAGGATCGTCCTCAATTCCTGGCGCAGCTTCCCATATACGATTTTGCGCCGTTTCTTCGGAACCCAAACAATGTGGTATTTACACTCCCAAACTGTGTGTGATAAGCTCCTTTTCATTTCTCGCTCCTTTCGTTTTGATCATGCACGGGTACAGCCCCGGCTTATCTTACGACAAGGAGCTTTTTTGTTAAATACTACATGACAAGTGCCATGACATCGTGGACAGTTCTAAGTGCCACAACATCGTGGAAAATGATTTTCTCTATACATTACAAACATTAATAAATTTTAAACCCTAATCCTGGGAATAAATCATATAACGATCCTTAAAGCCTTATTTGATCTGGCTATAGCTCTTTTTATAAATTTGAACCAGAAATCTTTAAGTGCTTTAAATTGATAGAGGAATATAGACTATTTTTATTTTTGTCCACGATGTCATGGCACAAAATAGTGTCCACGATGTTGTGGCACTCAACAATTAGTTATTAGAAATCTTCTAAATTGATATGATTTATTATACCTAAATAAAACCTCCTTGTTAAGATTCTTTGTCTTCGACATCTTAATTCTTAACAGGAGGTTTATTTTGTGGTTAGTTGTTATATGATTTATCTTATGAGGTGAAGAATATTCCCTTGATATTTTGATATGTAGTCAATGTGTTAAAAACCCGAATTTTTTATTTCTGTAAGCATTTAGATATTTCACGCAGAATTCATCTCTGCCAGCCAAAGTTTCGGCAGCATAATGCTGGCCATCATACGCTCATCAAGTGGATTGATAATAGCTGCATCAACACTCTTTGCAACGGCCATGACCATGAAAGTATTATTTAAGGTATTGTGTTTCGTTGTCTCTAAAAACACCTGCATTGATATCAATGTAAGCGGCACCGTTTTCAAACTGATCTCTAGCCACTCTTTGAATGAGGGGCTTGTTTTGAACTTCAATAGCTTTTGCAATCGATTCACGACTCGCGTTGATAAGTTCTCCTATCAGCAGCATGAAAATTTCCTTTCTTCAAGGGGAATACTAAAAATTGATGGCAACCAACCGTTGGAAAAACCCTATATCTTTTCCGGCATGGTTACTTTTTACTTATTTTTCAATTGCATATAAATTTCACATAGGTGTTTTAAGAAAAAGCCACTATGATTAAATGCCATTAAATTCCATGTAGTATTATATATTCCATTCGAACCGTTTTAGCCAACTGTCTCTTCCAATGCTTGACCTACGGATTCGATTAACAGGTCAATCTCGTTGTCCTCAATCACATATGGGGGAGCAATCATAATTGCATCCCCATCTATTCCTGCAAGGCCTGTTGCTTTATAGATGATAATGCCCTTTTGGAATAACGCCTCCCACACCCGTTCAGCCACTCTCTCTTTACGTGGAAATGGAGTATTTGATTTATTATCCTTCACAAGTTCTATCCCCCACATAAAACCAATTC
>JABMQA010000528.1 GCA_013203545.1 Bacteroidota bacterium | reverse complement strand
GGTGTGTTTTTTTCGATAAACAGTTGTTTCTGCAGCGACAGCGGCGTTTCATGCACTGTGATCTTATCAAGGTCTTCGAAGTACTGCCAGTACAGTGCCCCCCAGGCAATGCCCTGATCGCGTTTCTCAATGGTCACCCTGCCCATATCCGGTTCTATTTCGGTACCGTTCCATGATTTTTGGAAGTAGCCCGTTCCGGCTTCAATCTTACCCAGTTGCGATCTGTCCAGCTTTTCACCACCAATTTCAATTTCAGCCAGCTCATCGCCCGCCAGCAGATTGGGGCCCCTGGCAAGCAGTGCATAAACCGCTTCGATGGTAGCCCTGTCGGTTCCCCAGTCCTGGGTCTGTTTTTGTTTCAGCAGCCATATCTTCATTTCTTCAACAGATTTTTTGTCACCGGCCACCTCATCAAACGCCTCGATCATCATGGCCTGGGTTTCGACAGGCGCCATATACCAGAACCATCCGCGATCCAGACGCCAGTACATGCCCATTTCTTCACTTTCCAGTGCATGCTCTTTCAGTGACTTGATGATCAATCTGGGCGCTTCACTTTTATCATACCTGTTCAATGCCAGCGCAATCATTCCCTGCATGTATTGATTTTGCTTGGTCCAGTATTTTTCGGCCTGGTAAACAAAATAATTGAATGCCGTTTCCGAATTCGGGTTCATCATGATATTCCTGAAAAAACTCCTGGCATACAGAAACTGTATCTGGGTGGATGAGAGGTGATTTTCCTCCAATTTTTCAGGAAAGTGTTTTTTAATGTTTTCGAGGTCTTCCCGGATCCGGTCATCCAGATACCTGACAGCCTTTTTCACGATCATATCCACACGCTTATCGCCAATGGCATCGATAATGCCGAGGTGATGCAATTTTCCCAGCCCTTCAACGATGCTTTGGGTGATGAACCTGCTTTCGCGCATGCCCTCAAACCAGGGAAAGCCACCGTTGGATGATTGCATTTTTTCGAGCATGCGGATGTTACCATCAAGCCGGTTTTGCATGTTGTTTATATCAAAAAGCAATGCAATCCGCTGCTTTCTTTCCGATTCGTTGTCAGCTTCCAAAACCCAGGGCGTTTGTTCGAGAAGCAGGCTTTTTAATTCCTGGTTTTTTTCGAGGTTTGATAAGAACGACTCCGGTGACTGCTCTTTCCATTGTTCGAATACCCGCTTGATTTTGGGATCTGAATTGGCCAGGTAAAATGCAATGCTGTTGGCAAAAAAGCTGCCGAAAACCGAAGAGGCATTTTTATATTTTGGCTCCGACATCACCGGGAGCGCCTGCACGGCATACCATGCCGGATTGGATGAGAATTCAAGTGTGAGTTTATAATTTTTAATAGATGAACTATTCTTCGAATTGATCAGTTTTTCGAATGAGAAATTTTTCGTTTCATTTCCGTTAACCGGCAGCGGCATCGATTCGGTTACCATCATCCGGTTTGGAAGAACGGGCAAAGTTTTCTCCTCGCCGTCGGTGAAGTTTCCAGCTGTGGCTTTCACCTGGTAGGTAAGCACACTAAAATCTTCAGGAACAGAAATTTCCCATGATACCGTTGTACTTCGGCCCTTCTCAACCGAGAATTCCATAACCTGACCTGAAAGTCCTAAATCACCGGAGACTTTCCTCATATCGATGGTATTGAAGAATTCCAAAACTGCACTGCCAGACAAATCTTGATCAGATAAATTCACAACCTTAGCTGTAAACCACAGCGTATCGCCCTGCCTGAAAAAACGGGGTGCGTTGGGAATGACCATCAATTTCTTACTGGCCGTTAATTCCTTTTCAAGAAATCCGGTTTTCAAATCCTCTGTATAAGCCAGACCCATAAACTTCCATCGGGTGAAGGATTCAGGCAGCGTGAAGTTTATAATTACATCTCCATCTTCATTGGTGTGTAGGTCGGGGTAGAAAAAAGCCGTTTCCCTGAAATCGCGTCTCAACTGAACGCCGGGTTGCCGGCCTTCCTGTCCGGTTTGTCCCAATTCCTGGTATGTGTTAGGTATCTCTTCCGATTTGCCCATCTGCTCATCTGCTACATCTCCCGCAAGGGGTACCTCCATAGCTTCATTCTGCATTCCGGCTGCTTTTGCATCCATCGATGACATCCTCACACCGCCTTCGAGCGCATCACGGTATCGTGAATAATGGCCCCATCCAAACCAGTTCAATTGGTCGTAACCCTGAATGAACGGATTGCGGTAACGAATGGGGCTGGCATCATAAATTGAGCCGCGGGTTATACTAAAATTATCACCATATTTCCATGGCCAGACAGAGGAATAGAATGGATACAGATCGAAATTCCAGTTGTGCCCGGCAAATGCATCCAATGAAGCATCATACATTGAAGCCAGCATTTCGGCAGCTACGTTTTCGCCATCTTTGCCGGTAATCTTCAATTTCCACGTTTCTTTGCTTCCCGGCTCCAGGTCGCTTCTAAAGGTCTCGAAAGTAATATCGAGTTTTTTGTTGGTATAAGGAACCTTAACCAGCATCCTGTTTTCAAATACACGATCATCCTTCACAAAGGTGATCTTAACCGTAAAATTGCCACGGTAATCTTCTCTGATCGGCACTTTGATGACCACCTGCTCCCTGTCGAGCCTGAGCCATTCGCGGTGTACCGTTTTATTCCTGTGTTCAATTTCATAAATAGCCTTTATACCCCTGTCTGAGGTTCCCACCAAAAAAGATGCTTCCTCTCCCGGTTCACCACTGCTTTTGAGAGGGACAAACCAATTGTAAGTTACCACCGGGGTTTTTCGTGCTTCCGGATTAAAAATCGTGAAAAACTTCTCGGTTTTTACCTCTATACCAAATTCATCCGTAGCTTTTAGGATTATTGAATAGCTCCCCTGGCCCCATTCATTCATTTTGGTAAAATGAAGTATCGAATCCGTTGCTGTGTTTATTGTATCAGTAAAAACCATCTCCAGTTTTTCCCATTTGGCCGGATTCTCTTCATCACCATATTGGGCATGAGGAAACTGCTTGATGTACCCCTCTTTACTCCATAGATTAACATCAGGACGTTGCCATTGCCTTTCGACTGTAAGACGGTTTGGATCCCGCAGCTTTTCAACTGTTACCCCGATGACCACATCCTGTTTGGTGCCATTCAGATTTGTGGCTTTGATATCAAAATCATTAGTGGCTGATTGGTTGACCTTTTCAGGTATCGCTACATCCAGAAACAATGCTTCAGTTCCTACCATTACGCCCACTGTTTCCTCCCTGGTTTCGCCGCTGATATCAGTAACCTTTGCAAAAACCGTATAATTAAAAGCCGGCCTGAATTTCTCTCCGATGGAAAGATCGGGAATGGCTTTAAAGTCAATGCTGAACCGGCCATTGGCATCTGTTGTTGTTTCACCTTCGGTAATCTCTGTTTCAGTAGCGTTAGGAAAATAAGGCATATAAAAATAATAGCGGTAAGGGAAGAAACTGTTCCTTACAACCCGGTAGCTAACCGTGGCACCATCAATGCTGTTCCCGGCATAACCCTTTGCCTCGCCGTCAACAGTGATGTTTTCGTTGAGCTTATAGCTGCCTTCTACAGGATCGAATACCACCTCAAAGGTTGGCCGCTTATACTCTTCTACCCTTATGCCGGTCCTGCCGGACTTATTATTGATGGTCATACTTCCATTTAGTACTCCTTTAGGAATAATAAAGGAACCATTTACCGATCCGTAATCATTGGTTTTGAGTTCGAGTTCTGATATCTTTTGATGGTTCACATCAAAAAATTCAACAGTTGTCGTCACATTTTTAAGAATGTCATACCTGTCTCCGGTTTTCTCCAGAACAACAGCTTTAAAATATACCGTCTGTCCGGGACGATAGATGGAGCGATCGGTAAAGAAGAATGATTTCTCTTCCTGTTTTGGCTCCCGTTGTGATTTTCCGGAGAGATAAAACCTGCTTTCGGTTTTAAATATTTCGTCTTTCATCCTAAATTCCAGGTAAAGCGACTGTGCCGATTCGCCGTCCTTCCTGATTTCGAAATACCCATTTTGGTCAGATGTGAACTGTTTCCAGAATTCGGTGATATATTCCCTTTGTTGGTAGTCGTACCTTTTAAGATATGCATCTACCTCTACATCCTTTAAAGGTGATCCTGTCTGCCGGTTGAGTACATAAAACTCCAGGTTTTTTTCGTCATTTTGCCTGGCCAGGTAGCTGATGTTGGTTACCCAAAAGTCGGCCCAGGCCATCTCCAGTCCACTCCCCTCAAAAGATTCGGTATTTGAAACCAACAGCACATAAAACCCGTCGGGCAGCCCGGTAATTTTAAACTCGGAACTGTGCATCTGAAAATCCCCTGAATCGGGCAGGGCCAGCGACCAGTCTTTAATTGGGGGGATGCGTGTAATTTTTAATGCGATTTCTTCCTGAGAGGCCCGCCATTTCATCCCTGTAAACTCCTTATGGTCCATAGCCACAATCCGGAAATAAACCCTGGATATATTCTTCCATCCCAAAAGCCCTGTCGTTGCCTTATCAGGGACTATTTCACCATCACAGGCCAGGCTGATTTCAGGCTCCAGGATCGACTCAAGCAATATGCTGCAATTTTCAGCACCATGAGATTTTGGATAGTTTTCGATGGCCTTCTCACAATATTCTTTGGCGGTTTTCAAATCCCAGCGCATATCCTCCGAGACCAACGGTTTGAAATTGGCACCCTGACCAAAATAAAACTTTGCGATCCGGTAGGTAACATTGGTTGAAAATGGCGATCCAGAAGTTTTCGTTTCAAGATCGATGAGGGACTTCAGGTACAGGCTGTCTTTTTCGGCCAAAATCGAAGTGTTGTAAACAAACTCCAAACGGTTCAGATCAGCATCGATAAAAGCTTGTGGCTGTTTATCACTGTAATGAAAATCGATAAGCTCCTGGTAGATTTTAAGGATTTCAAATTTTTTGGATGGATATTCAGGCGCAGATAATTTCAGGTTGATAAATTTCCGGGCTTCGTCAAAATAAAAGGGTTGGTTAAGTGTAAACTGTTTTGCGGGTTTGGTAACGCCGGTTTCTTCGTTTTGATAGAATTCGATGGCCCGGTGGGCAAGAAAATCGAAAAGTGTTGGCCTGTAGGATTTGGAATCATCCTCCTCGATCAATATGGCACTGAACGCTGCTAATTTGGTTTTTTGCAGTTCCTTTGGATCTTCAAGGGATTTTTGATAACATTGGGATGCATGTTCAAAAATGGTTGACACATCCCAGGTTTTGATATCTTTCAAAACCACATTTTCAACCTGGCTTCTATCAAGGATTTTATACCGGTTGTTTTGATAGTATCTCAGATACAATTCGCCCAGAATCGAATTGAGAACCTGCTTTTCAGGGGAACCTGCTGATTTGATCTCCGTTTGGATTTGAGTTATTGCTTTCTCGATGTAATCTTCTTCAAAACCAGCAATTAGTTTTATTCTGTACAAATTGGCTTTAATGATCTGGGGTGTGTTTCTGTCGCTCTTTGCCAATTCATAAATCTCATCAATAACTAATAGCGCTGAACGTGGCTGTGAGAGCTTATCAAGCGAATCGACTTTACTCCAAAGTTTTTCGTAATCTTTTTCCATTGGGGAAATATTTGCAGTTATTATTATTGTCAGCACCAGTGTGACCAGTATTGGCAGGATAATTTTAATTTTTTGCATAGTGTTGGATTTTAGGATTTGGAATTGTTCATCAATAACTGTGCAATTTTAGGCATTTTTCATTTACCGGATGTTCGGGTGCGATAAAAGCTGTACTTGTGTTACTGATACGATGACTTCGAGTCATCGTATCAGTATGGCAGAATGACGGGGCTATATATATCTCCATCAATTTTTAGACTACTTCTAAGGTTTTGTTTTTTGATAATCTGATGATGATTTTGTCAAACGCTTAATTATTTTACCTTTGCCCCCGATTTAAGATAATAATTATAGACTAGAAAATGGCTAAAAACCTTGTAATTGTTGAGTCGCCGGCAAAGGCAAAAACCATCGAACGCTTTTTGGGAAAGGATTTTACTGTAAAATCCAGTTTTGGGCATGTGCGGGATCTTTCAAAAAAGCAATTGGGTGTTGACATCGAAAAGGGCTTTAAACCCAATTATGTTGTTGCCGACGATAAGAAAAAAATAATCAGTGAACTGAAAAAACTCGCAAAGGATGCTGAGACCGTATGGCTGGCAACTGACGAGGACCGTGAAGGGGAGGCCATTTCGTGGCATCTTTTCGAAACATTGAACCTCGATGAGGCAAAAACCAAGCGGATTGTTTTTCATGAGATCACAAAAACCGCCATTGATGACGCCATCAAAAACTTCCGGTCGATTGATTTGAACCTGGTTGATGCACAGCAAGCCAGGAGGGTTTTGGACAGGCTGGTGGGCTTTGAGCTTTCCCCTGTATTATGGCGGAAAGTAAAACCGGCACTCTCTGCCGGAAGGGTCCAATCGGTAGCCGTAAGATTAATTGTTGATAAGGAGGAAGAGATCAAGGCGTTTAAAATTGTTCCCTTCTTCCGAATCACTGCCGATTTCAGGGTTGTGCAAAATGGCAAAAGCACCGAGCTCAAAGCCGAATTACCTTCCAGATTCAGCACAAAAGAAAAGGCTCTGGATTTTCTTAATAAATGTATAGGGGCCGAATATACCGTTCATGCCATCGAGACCAAACCCACGCAAAAATCGCCTGCACCACCTTTTACAACTTCCACTTTGCAACAAGAGGCCAGCAGGAAACTTGGGTTCAGTGTATCGAAAACCATGCAGGTTGCGCAGCAATTGTATGAATCAGGGAAGATCACATACATGAGGACCGATTCGGTTAACCTTTCGAATCTGGCCCTGGGTATGGCCAAAAAGGAGATCATCTATCAATTTGGTGAAGACTTTTATCAGTTCAGAAAATATACCACCAAAACAAAAGGGGCACAGGAGGCACATGAAGCCATCCGGCCAACCTTTCTTGACCAGCATACTATTGACGGTACGGCCGATCAGAAAAGACTCTACAGCCTGATTTGGAAAAGGACAATTGCTTCGCAGATGAGCAATGCAAAATTGGAAAAGACCAACGTAAATATTACCATCTCCACAACAAAAGAGCAATTCGTTGCGAAGGGCGAGGTTTTAATATTTGAAGGTTTTTTAAAGGTATATCTTGAATCAACCGATGAAGATAACGCTGACGAAAGAAGCGGCGTACTGCCTCCTCTTAAGGTCGGGCAAAATCTTCCACTCATAAAAAGTGATGCAACAGAAAGATTCACACAGCCACCATCAAGATATTCCGAGGCAAGCCTGGTAAAAAAACTGGAAGAATTGGGTATCGGCAGGCCATCGACTTATGCACCCACTATTTCAACCATTCAAAAACGGGAATATGTTGCCAAAGGCGAACGGGAAGGTGTTTTACGGGATTATATATTAATCACCCTGAAGAATGATAAAATCTCGGAAAATACGAAACAGGAAAAAACCGGTCAGATCAAAGGCAAACTCATCCCAACGGATATAGGAAATGTTGTGAATAAATTCCTGATGAAGCATTTTATCAACATCATGGATTTTAATTTTACGGCAAGTGTTGAAAAGGAATTTGATGAAATTGCACTCGGTCAAAAGTCGTGGAATAAAATGATTGATGCGTTTTATGGGCCATTCCACAAACAGGTTGAGGATACCATCGAGAAAAGTGAAAAGTTTAGCGGTGAAAAACTCCTGGGCAAAGAGCCTTCGACCGGTAAAAATATTTATGTAAAAATTGGCAGATTTGGGCCTATCGCTCAAATTGGCGAAACCGACAGCGATGAAAAACCCAGGTTTGCAGCACTGAAAAAAAACCAGAGCCTGGATGATATTACCCTTGAGGAAGCGCTTGAGCTATTTAATTTTCCACGTACGATAGGCACATATGAGGAGGAGGAACTTGTTGTTTCCATTGGCCGCTTTGGACCCTATGTCAGGCACAAGTCCAAGTTTTTTTCCCTTCCAAAAACCGATGACCCGGCTACTGTTGCTGAGGATCGTGCAATCGAAATCATCGAGGATAAAAGACAAAAGGACCGGGAAAAAACCATACAGAAATTTGACGAAAACGAAGATGTTCAGGTTTTGAAGGGCAGATGGGGGGCCTATATCTCGATTGGGAAGAACAACTATAAGATCCCCAAAGGAACAGACCCTGAAAAATTGACACTCCAGGAATGCCTGAAAATAGCGGAAGAGGCCGGTGATAAAACAAAAAAACCGGGCGGCACCAGAAAAAAAGCCACCAAACCCTTTAAGTCAAATAAATGATCCACATAATCGTTGGCTATGGAAATCGCCCTGTATTTTAATCCGGTTGATCCAAACCAGATAAATTTCGCCGGGGAAGAAAATGGAACCCGTTTGGGCGATGTGATTATTCCCATTGAAGATGCAGACAATGATGATTATTTAAAAACTGCAGATATTGTTTTAAT
This sequence comes from Bacteroidota bacterium, assembly GCA_013203545.1. Taxonomy (GTDB): domain Bacteria; phylum Bacteroidota; class Bacteroidia; order Bacteroidales; family 4484-276; genus JABMQA01. Next base: position 1,193 of record JABMQA010000528.1, on the reverse strand, counting down.
CGGCGTGAATGAAGATCGCGGATCGGTTAACAATTCAGGATGCGGAGCTGCACCAAACGAAATCAGGAAATACCTCTATCAACTAACAAAAACATCCGGAAATCTACGAATTGCCGATGTGGGAAACATCAAACAGGGCAAAGAAATTACGGATACCTATTTTGCGTTAAAAACAACATTGGTAAGCCTGCTGGAATCCGGAACTATACCTGTTATACTTGGTGGTGGTCAGGATCTTACATACGCCGTTTACCTTGCATACGAAGAACTTGGGAAGGTGATAAACATGGTTAGTGTGGACTCCATGTTCGATCTTGCTAAAAATGATGATGTGCTTGATTCCGGTTCTTTCCTTTCCAGGATCATTCTTCACAAACCTAACTATTTGTTCAATTATGCCAACCTTGGGTATCAATCTCATTTTGTCGAGTTAAATGCCATAAGGTTGCTTAACAACCTTTACTTTGATATTTACAGGCTGGGCCTAATCCAAAATGCCATGGAAGAGGCAGAACCTGTTATCAGAAATGCCGATACCTTAACTTTTGATATATCATCGATACGGCAGTCGGATGCTCCGGGAAATGGCAATGCGTCACCCAACGGGTTTTATGGGGAGGAAGTTTGTCAGATCATGCGTTATGCCGGAATGAGTGAAAAGCTTTCTTCGATCGGGTTTTTTGAAATAAACCCTGTATTTGACCGGCAAGGACAAACAGCCCATCTTACAGCCCAGATGATCTGGTATTTTCTCGATGGCCGTGCTTCAAGAATTGATGACTTCCCTGATGAAGAGGGAAACCATATCAAATACATTGTGAATATCACCGAAAGTAAGGAAGATATCATCTTTTACAAAAGCAAAGTAACCGACAGGTGGTGGATGGAAATTCCTGTCGGGCTTGAGGTGGACTCCAGGCTGCGCAGACATGTCATGGTGCCCTGCTCGTATAATGATTACAAGACCGCCTGCAACAACGAAATTCCTGACCTATGGTGGAAAGCCTTTCAGAAGCTGATGTGATGGAGGCCTAATTCGGGGAACTATCTGATATATTGTACAAATAATAGGCTCTTAAAAAGTCATTAATGATAGCATGTTAACGATGTTTATGTCAACAGATTTCAATTTCTTTCATCGAATTACACTAATTAAACGAATGGGAGGATTGATGAATTAGATTAATTCGTTC